>DATLGP010000063.1:0-2744 GCA_035540395.1 Actinomycetota bacterium | reverse complement strand
GCCTCCATCCGACCCGCCCCCGCCGGGCAGGTTGTCCTCGGTGCCGGCCGACTTCAACGGCGACGGCCGCTCGGACGTGTCCTACTACCGGGCCGATACAGGTCATTGGTTCATCAAGGACGGGCCGACCCACCATTGGGGCGTGGGGGGGGACATCCCGGTTCCGGGCGATTACAACGGGGACAAGAAGACCGACATAGCCGTGTTCCGAGCCTCGACCAGCCAGTGGTTCATCAAGGACCAGGCCGTGGTCTTTTGGGGCGTCGAGGGTGACATCCCGGTTCCGGGCGACTACGACGGTGACGGCGACACCGACGTTGCAATCTGGAGGCCGTCCACCGGCCAGTGGTTCGTCAAAGACCAGTTCGTTGTCGTCTACGGCCTCTCCACCGACATTCCTGTTCCCGGCGACTACAACGGCGACGGTCGGACGAACATTGCCGTTTTCCGACCCTCGACCGGCCAGTGGTTCATCGAGAACCGGCCGACCACGCATTGGGGCATGGTGGGCGACATCCCGGTGCCCGGCGACTACACAGGCGACGGCAAGACCGATCTGGTGGTCTTCCGACCCTCGACCGGCCAGTGGTTCGTCAAGGACGGACCGGTGGTGCACTGGGGCGTCTCCTCCGACGTGCCCGCCCCCGGCGATTACAACGGTGACGGCATGATCGATATAGCGGTCTACCGGACCGAAACCGGAGCCTGGTGGGTCCACGGGAACAGCCCGATCACGTGGGGAGGCCAGGGTTCGGACAAGCCGCTTCCCTCCATGCCCTGGATGTACTAGCAACTGGGCATGCCCGGGCGGGTACCCGCCCGGGCATGCTCGGTCCTGCGGGCCTTGTAGGGGACTGGACGGTACGCTCCGGGTTCCGGGCCGGTCCAAGGCTGACGTCGGGGACGCCGAATTTTACGGAATTTAAAGGCGCGAAACGGGGTGACTGACCGTCGCTGCGAGACTACATTCGGATTACGACTTCTGGGGGAGTGTCCATGGGTTTCGCAGAGCCGTTCGTGACCGACGATCAATGCTGGCAGGCGGTGGTGGAGCGCGATCCGCGTGCCGAGAACCGGTTCTTCTACTCGGTGAGGACCACCGGGGTGTTCTGTCGCGTGACTTGCGGCGCTCGGCTGCCGCTGCGGCGCAACGTTTCCTTTCACGCGACCACCGCAGCCGCGCGGGCTGCCGGTTGCCGGCCGTGCCGGCGGTGCTTTCCCGAGGGCAGGCCGATCTCGGCCGAGTGGTCGGACGTGGTTGCCAGGGCCTGCCGCACTATCGAGGAGTCCGCCGTGCCCCCAACCACCCCGGCCCTGGCGGCGGATGTCGCAATGAGCAGCTCACACTTCCAGCGAGTGTTCAAGCAGGCCACAGGTTTAACGCCCAGCCAGTACGCCAGATCCATCCGCTCCCTGAAAGTGGGGGAGGAGCTAAGGCGAGCCGGTTCGGTCACCGAAGCTGCCTACCTCGCCGGGTTTCCATCCGCCGGCCGTTTCTACGCCGAGTCTGCCGGTTCTCTCGGGATGACTCCGACCAGCTATCGAAGGGGAGGCGAGGGCCATGTGATCAGGTTCGGTACGGGCACGTGTTCACTGGGTTGGGTCCTGGTGGCGGTCACCCACCTGGGGGTGTGCGCCATCCTGCTGGGTGATGGCAGACAGGCAGTCTTCGAAGAGCTCAAGGGCCGCTTTCCGAAGGCCGAACTCGTGGAGGGCGGCGAGGACTTCGACCGCTGGATGGATGCGGTGATCTCGCTGGTCGACCGTCCGCGGGCCGGAATCGACCTGCCGCTGGATATCCGGGGCACCGCCTTTCAGCATCTGGTTTGGCGGGCGTTGCGCCAGGTTCCCATCGGATCCACCGCCACCTACGCCGAGATAGCCGAACGGATCGGCCGGCCGGCGGCGGCGCGGGCGGTAGCCACGGCCTGTGCCGCCAACTCGCTGGCCGTCGCCATCCCGTGCCACCGGGTGGTCCGGGCGGACGCCTCCGTTTCAGGGTACCGGTGGGGGGTGGAACGAAAGAAACGCCTGCTGCAGATGGAGGCAGAGCCGGACTAGATCCGCATGGCTCTTGGTACCCTTCGCTGGTGAGCGACGTTGAAGACCTGGTGGAGGCGGCCCAGCCGAACGAACTGCTGCGGCGGGTGGACGCCCTGTGCGAGGCCCGCAGGTGGGACGACCTGGTGGGCCTGGCGCACAGGTGTCGGGAGGCCGTTGAGCGAGGCAAGCAGCTATGGCCGATCGCGGAACATATCGAGTACCGGTTGGCCCTCGAGGGCCCGGCTCCGCTGGCCGGCTCGGTCCTGACGCCTACTGCCGGCCGTTTCGCGCTGGGTCCTCTGACCGAGGTTGCGGCCTCCACCCATACGTTTTTCGAATTGAGTCCCCACCTCTCCTCGCATCTGGTGGCCGGGGTGGTGGCCGGCGAGAGGGTGCTGCGGGGTGAGGAGCTCGAAGGGGTGCCCGAGGCCCACCCGGAGGTCCTGGAGCTGCCGATGGTGCTGCAGGACTGGGAACCGACCTACGAGTTGGCCACCTACCGGTCGAGCAAAGTAACCGCACCGGCTCCCCAGGTCGGTCCGTTGACGGCGCGGGGGACCGGGCAGCACGGCGAACCGATCGACGACCCCGAGCTCCTCAGGTCGCTTCTCGACCTGGTGGCCACCTGGGTCGGGTCGTCGAACGGAAGGTCGGACGCAGTGGTTGTCGAAGGCTCCCCAGAGGCAGCCATAGGATCCCTG
>DATLGP010000062.1:0-2351 GCA_035540395.1 Actinomycetota bacterium | reverse complement strand
CGAATCCTCTGTTCATCTTCGTGGTTTACTCGCCGGCGATCGCCGGCGTCTTCCTGGTCGGGCGCCATTACGGGGCGGCGGGACTCCTCCAATTCATCAAGCGCCTAACTCTTTGGAGGATGCCGGCCCCTTGGTGGGCGTTCCTCATCCTGGGAATACCGGCGATCGTTTACGCGGGGGCAGCCCTGAAGGGCACCTTTTCGGACCCTTTCCCCTTCTCGCCCTGGTACGGGCTGTTCCCGGCTGTGGCGATCGCCCTGGCCATCGGTCCCGTGGAGGAACTGGGGTGGAGGGGGGTGGCTTTGCCCCTTCTCCAACGGCGGTTTGCTCCGCTTTGGGCCGGCTTGATCCTCGGAGCGTTCTGGGGACTGTGGCATGCACCCGCCTTCCTTCTCAGCGGAACGCCGCAGAGCTCGTGGTCGTTCGCCCCCTACGTCATCGGCGTCCTGGCCGTGTCGGTGATCGTGACCCCGTTGTTCAACTCCGCCCGGGGCAGCATCTTGGTTGCGGCGCTGTTCCACTTACAGGTCAACAACCCAATGTGGCCGGACGCCCAACCCTGGGACACGCTGGTCTACGTGATCGCCGCCGTGATAGTGGTGCTCATCAACCGAAAGACCATGTTGACCCGGGGAGCCGGCGCCACCTCGGTCCTTATGGAGGACGATGGGTCCAGGATGCGGAGCGGACCAAAAGGAAGGACGCCGGATGACCCAGTGGCATCCCGAGCCCGCCCCTGAAAGCGGGCTCGATCCCTTTGCAACCCAGACACGCGTATCGCTGCAACCGCGGCGGCAAGTTGCCCACCTCGCCGGGCCTTGGTCTTTGCGGGCGACCGAGCATACAAGCTGAGAAGGCCGTCCGCACTCTTTTCTGGAAATTCTCCACCCCCCGATTTTCGTCGCGCGAACTGCCTTGCCGAAACCTAGGATTCTTCGGAATCGAGCTGGACCGCCGTAACAAATGACGGGCCGCCGGCGACACCGATATCTCCGGAACGAAGGTGCGGACCGCGATTTGGGTGAATACCAGCCCGCGAGAATCTGGAGATACCGGGGGAAAACCGCTTTGAGCGGCTCTTAGGCCCCCGGGGTTGTCGTGCGCCGCACAAAGTAGGCGGCGGCCTCGGCTCTGCGGTTCACGCCGAGCTTGCCCAGGATGCTCGAGACGTAATTCTTGATGGTTTTTTCGGCGAGCTCCAGAGCCTCGCCGATCTCCCGGTTGGTGCGGCCCTCGGCCAGCATCGCCAGAATGCGCTCCTCCTGGCCCGACAGCCGCTGCAGCTTCTCGTCGCCCACCAGGTGTTTTCCCTTGCGCAGGCGCTCGAGGATGGGCGTTGTGATCTGGGAGTCGAGTAGGCTCTCTCCCCGTCCGACGGCCCGGATGGCTCTTAGTAGCGCGTCGCCCTGGATCTGCTTCAAGACGTAACCGGAAGCCCCCGCGAGGATGGAGGCAATCACCGCCTCGTCGTCGTCGAAGGACGTAAGCATAAGCACCTTCGTCTCGGGCAGGTTGCTGCGAATTTCACGGGTGGCCTCGATGCCACTACCGCCTGCAAGCCTCACGTCCATGACCACCACATCGGGTCTGGCGATCGCCGCCTCGGATACTGCGTCCCTGACCGTCCCGGCCTCGGCTACCACGGTCAAGTCCGCCGTGGCATCCAGCAACTGCTGGATGCCACGGCGGACAACCTCGTGGTCATCGACCAGCATTACCCTCAACGTTTGTTGATCCACGACGCCTCCCTTTTTGAGCGCCCCTGACTGTACGGCCCAGTAAAGCAGGTTCTTAGGGCCGTTCGGCCCTATCCAACAGGGACCTTTACGCCGGCTACCTCGGCAGCAGGACCCGGATACAGGTGCCCGACTCCGGGGTGGAACGAAGCTCCACATCGCCTCCCAGTAGACCGGCACGCTTCCTCAGGTTGTCCAGACCGAAGCCCTGCCCGCGAACCTTAGGGTCGAAACCAACCCCGTCGTCATCCACCTCAAGAAGTGTTGTTCCGTCCTGGCGATAAAGGCTAACCCGGCAGCTGGTTGCCTGCGCGTGGCGGGCTACGTTCGAAAGGGCCTCGCGTGTTAGCTGAACGATCTCGCTCGCATTGTCCTGGAGGTCAGCGGCGATCTCGACATCGACCTCCACGATTGTGAGGACGCCGCTCCTCTCCTGGAAATCCGACGCCAGGTGCCGCAGGGCATCGTCCAGTTGCCGGGCCGACAGCTGCGAACGAAGGTCGAAGATGTAATTGCGAAGCTCCTTGATTACCCGGTCCAGCTCATCGACTGCGTAAGCGATCCGGTCTGCCACATCGGCAGCCTCGGCCAGCGCGGCGGTGGCCTGTAGGTTCA
>DATLGP010000061.1:0-5249 GCA_035540395.1 Actinomycetota bacterium | reverse complement strand
GGTCTTGGCCTGGCCGCGCTCGCCGAGGAGGATGATGTCGTGCCCGGCCAGGACGCCTCTTTGGAGCGCCGGCAGCACCGAGTCGGAGAACCCCCTGATCGACTGGAACATCGGCCGGCCGGCCCCCAGACGGCGGGCGAGGTTGGAGCTGAGCTCCTGCTTGACGCTGCGGTCGGGGTAGCCGGCAGCCTTGAGCTCGGCGACGGTGGTGGGCAAGGCCATCTCTAAAGGCTAACCCGACCGTCAAACTAGCGATCCAGACCGGGCTGGGGGAGGCGGGCCGGGACGCCGACCGGCCGTCCTCCGGTAGGGAAGACGGCCGGGGGCACCCAAGGTGACCGTCGTCAGCGCATGTACTTGTTGGCCACCGCGACCAGGTCCTGGGTACAGGGGTCGCCGACCAGAGGGCGCACGAAGAACGGAAGCTGCTGGACCATCTTCTGCATGTAGGCGTAAACACCGGGCTCGGCGCACATAGCCCCGACGTAGGTTTGAGCTTCCTGAGCGCACATGTTCTTGCCCAGAGCTCCCCTCAACTGCTGGTCCACATGGGCCGCCGCCTGCTCGGAGCCGGGGTTAGCAGCCCGGGTTTTCGCGGACAGGTCCAAAAGCCAGTGGATCTTTGCGTCGTCGAGCCGGTCGCACTGGATTCCGTCGGCTGCGGGCGCAGAAAGCGCGGCGCCGGGAACCGAAACGATCAACGGGATGTTGGCCGAGGACGCCGAGGAAGTCCTGGCCGCGGCCCGCGCCGGGCTGCTGCCGGAGCCCGATGCCGAATTCGATGACTGAGGAGCAGCGGCGGGCGCCGGAGGCTCCTCGACGGTCAAGGTCGTGACCAGGTCGGTGTCGTCGTCGGGCGCAGGCGCTGCCTGCGTGGACTCGATGGCCTGGGTGGAAGCAACCGGGGGCTGGGAAGCGCTGGCTATGCCGACAACGGCGCCGCTGCCGGCTCCCAGGGCAAGCAGGACGCATAGCCCCAGAATCCTCCCGGTTTTCGCTGAGATCGAAAGTATTCGGTGCAAGTCCTTCTCCTGTTCATCGGTTGATCCAGGCGGACGGTCCTGCTGGACCGGCGCTCGCAAGGTGTGCTGTGCATGACCTTTGCCTGGTTATCGCCGCGATGAGCGGAAGGGGAACCGCTTAGAGTGATTTGCTTGACCCGAGGCCGGGATTTATGAGGCCTAGAGGTAACCCTCTCGTTTTGGATTGGTGCCGTTGGCGCCGCCGAATTCGCCCATGGAGAGTTCTTGGCCGCCCTTGCGATCCAATTGCTGGACCGCAGCCTGCGCCTGGAACGACGCCTGCAGACCCTGGAACAGTCCACCCATCCACCCGATCAGCGCCGAGTACGCCACCCGGACCTCCTCGGCGGTTGCGCCGTCTTTGAACGGAAGGTCCAGCTCAAGGGCATTCAGTTCGGCCACCAGGAATTCGGGCAGCGCGTCCTCCAGCTGGGTTTTCACTCTGCCGTAAAGGGAGGCCAGCTCCTCGGCTGCCTCGGTTGTCGGCTGCATGCGGCGTGCTTCCTCCGCTACTTCTCGGACCATGCTGGCAATGCGCATCAGCTTGGTCGGATCGAGCGGGCGCTCCTCCGGAGCCTCTTCCATTGCCATGAATCACCACTTTCCGCCGGGTAATGGGTGCACGGGAACCTGCCCCCGTCACTCGATCATAAGAGGTCCGTCAAAAACAGCGTGAACGCCAACCCCATAATGGGTAAATGAGTCACGAACTTTGGAAGCTGATGCAGCCCCACGGAGACGCGGTCAGCGTCAAGCTACCGAAGGGGTTGATCCGGCGCATTCTCGTCTTTGCCCGGCCCTACCGGGCCCGTCTCGTGCTGCTGACCACAATCATCTTCGTGATGTCGGGGCTGGCCGCGCTGAACCCGTTGCTCATCAAGATGATCCTTGACGACGCCCTGCCCGCCGGCGACCTCGGTCTGCTCACCGGCCTCAGTCTGGCGATGGTCGGCGTAGCGGTGCTGATCGGACTCGTGTCGGTGGGGATGCGCTACCTGACATCCAGCATCGGCGAAGGCCTGATCTACGACCTCAGGGTCGCCCTGTTCGGCCATGTGCAGCGTCTGCCGATAGCCTTTTTCACCCGTACCCAGACCGGCGCTCTGATGAGCCGGCTGAACAACGACGTCATCGGGGCCCAGCGGGCGGTGACCGAGACCACCTCCGGGACACTGTCGGTTGCGACCGACCTCATCGTCACGACCGCGGTGATGTTCGCCCTGGAGCCGCGTCTTACGCTGGCCGCCCTGGTGGTTCTACCGCTTTTCATCCTTCCCACGAAGCGGGTGGCCAAGGTGCTGCAGGGACTGGTCCAGCAGCGCATGGAGCGTGACGCCACGATGAACAACCAGATGACCGAGCGCTTCCACGTCGGCGGGGCCCTGCTGGTGAAGCTGTTCGGCAACTACGCCGCCGAGTCGCAGCGCTTCTCCAAGAAGGCGGCCGATGTCCGGGACATCGGCGTTAAGACCGCTATGTACGGCCGTCTGTTGTTCATGAGCTTTACGGTCGCCTCAGCCATCGGCACCGCGCTGGTCTACTGGCTCGGCGGCCGCATGGTGATCGAGGGAACGTTGCAGATAGGCACCATTGTCGCGTTCTCCCTTTACCTGGCCCGCCTGTTCGGCCCGATCACCAGCCTTAGCAACATACCGGTGGAGATCAAGACGGCACTGGTGTCGTTCAACCGGGTGTTCGAGGTATTGGACTTTCCCAGCTCGATCCGGGAGCGGCTCGGCGCAGTGGACCTGGTGGACCCGAAGGGTGAGGTGGAATTCGAAGACGTCTGGTTTCGTTACCCCGCCGGGCCGTCGGTTTCGATTCCATCTCTGGAGGAGGGCCGGCCCGACACCGCCACCCACGAGGACGAGCCGCAGTGGGTGCTCAAGGGCGTTTCGTTTCGCATCGAGCCCGGGCAGATGGTGGCCTTGGTGGGACCTTCGGGCGCCGGCAAGAGCACCATCTCCGCGCTGGTGCCGAGGCTCTACGACACCACCGAGGGCGCCGTGCGGATGGACGGCATCGATCTCAAGCACCTGACCCTGCAGAGCCTGTCCGACGCGGTGGGGACGGTGCCCCAGGACGTCCACCTGTTCCACGACACCATTCGGGCCAACCTCGCCTACGCCCGCCCCGATGCCACCGAGGAGCAAATCGTCGAGGCCGTCAAAGCGGCACAGATCTACGACCTGGTCCAGAGCCTGCCCGACGGCCTGGACACCATGGTAGGGGAGCGCGGGTACCGCCTGTCCGGGGGCGAGAAGCAGCGCCTGGCCATTGCCCGGCTCCTGTTGAAGGACCCCGCAGTCGTAATCCTGGACGAGGCCACCGCTCACCTCGACTCCGAGTCGGAGGTGTTGATCCAGCGTGCGCTCGGCAGGGTCCTGGAGGGACGGTCGAGCCTGGTGATCGCTCACCGGCTGTCCACGATTACCAGTGCCGACCAGATCCTGGTGATCGAGGGGGGCAGGATAGTGGAGCGCGGAACCCACCTGGAGTTGCTGCGCGGCGGGGGGCTTTACGAGGACCTTTACCGGACCCAGTTCGAAGGAGCCCAGGAGCGTATGGATGCGGCCGGGGGCGTAGTTCCGGAGGCCGTGGACCTGTAGGGGGCAGAAAAAGCTATTGCAACTGCCCGAATCCCGGCAGACGCAATAGCCCGTTGGTATGTGGTGTGACTCCCCCATGCGATCGAACCCCCCAGTTCGATGCGGATTACTTATCGGTTGATCCGGGAATTCTTTAAGCCGGAAGCCCGATCGAGCGAAAGTTTTGAGATCAGCCCAGGATGCACAGCCCCGCCGTTCAGGCCACTTGCCGCGGACTACGCGATGATCGCGACGTGGACGCCCTTTCGGGAAGTGACCTGATCTGCGAACGCTACGAGCTCGGTGAGCTCGTAGCGTCCGGCGGCATGGGCCAGGTATACGCTGCTCGCGACGTAAAGCTCGACCGTGCCGTGGCGCTGAAGTTTCTTCGCAAGGACATGGCGGCGCAGGAAGACCTGCGGAGCCGCTTCGAGGCCGAGGCCCGGGCCGCAGGGCGGCTTTCCCACCCCAACGTGGTAGCGGTTTTCGACACCGACGAGCACGAGGGCAGCCCGTTCATCGTGATGGAGCTGCTGTCCGGCGCCACCCTGGCGGACGAGGCGGCAAAAGGCCCGGCCACTGAACAGCGGGCGCGCCAGATCTGCGAGCAGGTGCTTTCCGCACTGGCGGCCTCGCACGAAGAGGGAATCCTGCACCGGGATCTCAAGCCGGGCAACGTGCTGCTGACTGCCGACGGCTCGGTGAAGGTCGGCGACTTCGGCGTAGCGAAGATGGCCGAGGGCATGCACATGACCCAGGCCGGCATGCTCTTGGGAACCCCCGCCTATCTCGCGCCGGAGCGGATCGACGGTGAGCCGGCGTCGGCCGGCAGCGACATCTACTCGGTTGGCGTGATCCTCTACGAGCTGCTTGCCGGCCGTAAGCCCTTTGACGCCGACACGCCGCTAGGGCTGATCCGGGCCATCCAGGACGAACCGGTTCCCTCGCTGGCCGAGGTCCGGCCCGACGTCGCCCCTGCGTTCGCCGCCGTGGTCGAACGGGCGATGGCCCGGGACCCCCGGGTCCGGTACTCCTCCGCCGCCGAGATGCAGGCGGATCTCGTCCGCAGTGCTCTTCCGCAAGCCCCGGCCGAGACGGCGTCGACCGCCGGCACAGCCGACACGACCCGGGTGATGGCATCCGCGGGGGCGGCCGGCACCGATCCCACCCTGGTGGCGCAACCGGCGCCCGGCCGGCCGAGAGTGGGGGCCTGGAGCCGGCTCTCCAGTCGCAACCGCATGGGCGTGGCGATAGCCGCAACCTTGATCCTGGTCAGCCTGTTGTTTTTCCGGGGCATCACCGCAGAGACGCCCAACAACGCTACCGTAGGCACCCCGCCGGCCGGAGATACCTCCGGGGGCTCCCTACCTGCCCCCCTGGAAGACGCGTTGAGGCAGCTCGAGCGGGCGGTGGAAGATTGAAAAAGATAGCCGGATGCCTGGTTTTGCTGCTGGCTCTTGTCGCGTGCCAGAGCCCCGAGGAAAAGGCCAAGGCCCGTCTTCAGCAGCAGGTGGCGGCGGTCAGGGAGGCCGCCGAAGCCGCTGATGCGGAGGCTGCTGCCGAAAGGCTGGCCACCCTTCGGGCGGACGTCGCGAAAATGCACCAGGAGAACCTGATCACCGAGCAGGATGCACAGCAG
>DATLGP010000060.1:0-3652 GCA_035540395.1 Actinomycetota bacterium | reverse complement strand
GATAGACGGGGTGATAGCCATCGACGCGGTGGGCCTGAACCGCCTCCTGGATGTCGTCGGCCCGGTGGAGGTCTCCGACATCGGGCAGGTCAACTCGGAGAACTTCCTGTCGGTGGCGCTGAACGAGGCCTACCTGCGGTTCCCCGACAAAGGCGACCGCACCAGTTTCCTGCTGCCGGTGGGCCGGGAGGTGTGGAGCCGGCTGGTCTCCGGGGACTTCTCGCATCCCGGGTCGCTCATGGTCCCGCTGGGGGACCTGGTGGCCACCAAACGAATCCAGATCTGGAGCCCGGACGAGCTGGAGCGGCTGGAGCGGCTGGGACTGGCCGGGCAGCTTCGCAGGCCCGAGAACGGCGCCGACTACCTGATGGTGGTCGGGCAAAACGCAGCCGGCAACAAGGTGGATTACTACGCCCAGCGCCGGGTTTCCTACCAGGTGGACCTGACCGACCGCAGCAGCATCGCCGGGCTGGTTGAGGTGGAGATCTCCAACGGCGTGCCCGAGGGGCCCGAAGCCGGCTACATCATGGGGCCGGTGCTGCCCAACGACCCCCCGGGGCTGAACCGGACCCTCACCTCGGTCTACCTGCCGATGAGGACCTTCGTCACCCAGGCACTCATCAACGGCTCCCCGAGCGTCGCCGAGAGCTTCACCGAGCTCGAGCATTCGGTGGCCTCCAAGTTCCTGGAGATCCCGCCCCAGACCAGCAGCAGCTTCGGCGTCCGCACCCGCTCCGAGCTGGAAACCCCGGGCCGCTACAAGCTGATACTCCAGCACCAGCCGAACCTCAACCCGGACCAGTTCGAGCTGGACATCACGCTGCCCAAGGGCGCCTTCGTCTACAGCTACTCGCCGTCGCTGCGGCTGGTGGGCAACCACCTTAGGTGGAGCGGGGTCCTGGACCGGGAGATGGAGTTCGAGGTGCGGTACGGCTCGTCGTACAAGGACCGCGAGGATTCGGTTTTGGCCGGCGGCTGAGCCCGGCCCGGCAGAACGCTGCTGCCGAAGGCGGTATCTTGGCGGGGTACGGACCCCGGCTTTCCGCCCCAGATCACCTTAGGAGGTACCACCATGACCGCCGGCACGCGCACGGCCCCCCACCGTCCCCTGCCCGAACTGCGGGCCGAGCTGGCCCAGGTCATCCTCAATTTCGGGTACGAGCGCCGGGAGGAGCCGTTCCAGCTGTCGTCCGGCGGCACCAGTCACGACTACATCGACGCCAAGAAGGCCATAGCCCGGGGCAGCCGGTTCGGCCTGGTGGCCGAGGCGATCCAGGCGCTGGCCGGCTCGCTCGGAGTGACCTTCGACGCGGCCGGCGGCATGACGATGGGGGCCGACCCGATCGGCGTGGCGGTGGCGATGATCACCGACACCGAATGGTTCTCGGTTCGCAAAGCCTCCAAGGGCCACGGCCGCCAGCGGCGCATCGAGGGCAAGGAGTTCGCCCCCGGGGCACGGGTGCTGCTGGTGGACGACGTCATCACGTCCGGCCGCTCGATCCTGGAGGCGCTCGACGCCCTGGAGGAGGTGCAGGCAACGGTGGTCCTGGCCACCACGCTGGTAGACCGGGGGGACGCCGCCCGGGCCGCCTTCGAGAAGCGGGGGGTGCCCTACGAGCCGCTTTTGACCTACCGGGACCTGAATATCGACCCGGTGGGGTAGGTCCTGTTAGAGCAGGTGGATGGCGGCGACCCAGGCGAACCCGAGGAGGGCGCCCAACCACGGGGTGCCGGTGGTTCCCCGGCGCTGCCACAGCACCCACGCCAGGAAAGCAAAGGTGCCGGCGGCCAGGCCCATCGCCGCTCCCACCGGGCGGGCGGGAAGCTCGGCCATCATCAGCTGGGTTGCGGCGAACCCGGCCACCACCAGTCCCCAGGTCACGGCACACCGGCCGAGCGCCCGCCTTGCCGTCAGCCCGGCCTCGGTAGCCAGGGCAAACAAAGCTGCGCTCTCGGGAACCAGGTGGATGACCAGCCCCATCGCCACCACCAGGCCGGCGCCCAGGCCCAGTCCCATCCCGGCACCGGCGGCCACCCCCTCGAGCAGTGAGTGGAACCACACCCCGGCGCAGGCGATCCAGGCGGCCAGGCCGAGCCGGGCGCTTCCGGCGGCCAGGCCGGTCGCAGCCATCAGGGCAAATCCCGCGGCAGCCCAGGCCCATCCCCAGCCTCCGAGTGCGCCGAGCGCCGCCGGCAGCGCGTCGAACACCACGGCTCCGATGAAGATCCCGGCGGAAGCCGGCAGCAACCACGCGGTGCGCTGGGCCAGCGAGGGCGGCCGCTCGAGCGCCATGGTCGGCTGCATGGCCTAAGCGGAGGCCGCCCGGCGGCCGGGGGCCGCCGAAGAGACGGTCTGGCCCGAGCGGGCCAGCAGCCCGAGCAAATCCTGAAGTTGCGACCGCTGCTCGTCGCTCAGCGGCGCGAACAGCCGGTCCTCGGCGCGGGCAGCAGCTTCCCGGGCCCGGACAAGCACCCGCCGCCCGGCCGGGGTGAGGTGGATGGCGTACCGCCGGCGGTCGGCAGGGCTGGGCCGGCGCTCCAGCCAGCCGGCCTTCTGGCAGTCGTCGAGCACCAGCACTATCGAGCTGGCGTCTATCTGCAGCCGCTCCCCGAGGGCCGCCTGCGACAGTCCCTCCTCGGCCGAGAGCGCCCGCAATACCGCGAACTGCCTCATGGTGAGGTTGAGCGGAGCCAGGGCCTCACCCAGACGCAGCCGGGTGACCGTGCCGAGCCGGGAAAGCATCAGGCCGAGGTCGTCCCCCAGGCCCAGGAGCGGGGCGGAAGTATCGGATGTTTTGGCCATGTACGCATTATAGGTCCGAACGATAGTTCGTGCTACGAACTATTCGGACACTCGTAAACCATCGGTTCGGTTTTCAGAGGGTTTCCCGGGTGCCCGGGGGGGCGGGGTGGGCTGCGAATTCCCGCGCCGGACGCACCCATCTGCCCTTATCGCCTTTATCGGGTTTGTTTTTGCCACAAAGCAGGGAAGATCACGCGCTTAGGGTGATCAGACACTTGTTTATAAGCTCGACATTAAATAGTGTCAGCATCCAAGATTGCCATTAATCGGCGGGGTGGGTCCAAAAGCGATTCCTCCCGTTCGGACCAGGGGGTAGAACGTGACGCACCAAAAAGCAACCGGCCGGCGGCTGATAATAGTCATCGCCTGCATAACAGCTCTTCTTTCGCAGTTCGTCCTGCCGGCCTCGGCGGACGTCACATCGGTCAGCGGCGGAGCCTACGGCGCCTCGATCACCAGCTCGTTGCTGGGGACCGTCCTGCCGCCGACTCCCTCCGTCACCCTTCCACCCGGCGGCGGAGGCCCGTTCACCGCCACCGCCCTACCGATTGTCATCCCGGGCGTTTTGTCGGTCGCCGTCCTTGACGTCTTGACCGAAGGAGGCAACCTCGGGGCGCACGAGGGCTTCGCCCATAGTGAAGCCGACGTGGCCGACGTGGTAGTGGGAAGCCTTTTGGGCCCGAACCTGCAGATTCAGGCGGTACACAGCGAATGCCTTTCCAACGGTGACGGCTCGTCCGGTCTCACCCGGCTGGTCGGCGTGGCCGGAGCAGCCGGCTTCCCCGAGCTCCCCGCTCCCAACTCGGTGGTGCCCCAGGCAGACCTGCCGGCGGGAATCGCCGAAATCCG
>DATLGP010000059.1:0-2362 GCA_035540395.1 Actinomycetota bacterium | reverse complement strand
CTGCGGATCCTCCCACCCGACCTCGACGTTTTCCACCGCCGCCCACGGGGATCCCTCCCCCACCCAACCGACCATCGCCTGGACCGCTGCGGGACGGCCCTCGAAGACCGCTTCCACCCGGCCGTCGGGCATATTCCGCACCCATCCGCGTACACCCTGCGCCCCGGCTGCCCGGGCGGTCTCCTGGCGGAAGAAGACTCCCTGCACCCGTCCGGTGACCCAGACATGCGCTCGACAGACCTGCTGGTCGGACATGCCAAGAGCCTAAACGTCCGTTAGATCTCTTGCGGCAACCCGAACCTGTACGCTCGAACTGCGATGCGAGTACCTATCTGGGTGGCGGCTTTTGAGCTGGAATGCTGTCAGCCCGACGCGACGGTGGGGGAACCCTGGACCGCCTCTGTGGTGGTTCTCAAATCAGCCGATCCGTGGTGGGCCGAGTATGCCCCCGAGCCGGTTCCCGAGGAGATCCGCACGATGGGCGTGGTAGACCTGGAGGGCACCACAGCGTCGGCCACCCTCCATGCAAGGGCGGGAATCGTAGACATCGGCCCCTTCCGTGTGATTGTGCCCGGCGCCACCGGCACAGGACCCCTTCGGGTACGGGGTCGTCTGTGGCTTGACGCACACGAGCATCCAGAGTTCCAACAAGCGTCCGGCCTTCGCTGGCAGGGGGTCGTCCGGCGCATCCTGGGTATTCAGCTGGTATACCGGCCGGTCACCGTCTACCGGGCGATACCGATCCGCCAGGAGGCGCCGGTACTCCTGGGCTCCACCAGCGACCGGCGTGACCCTGCGATGGCAGACCGCGCCTTCTCCGAGTTCCTCATCGAGGTGGAGGTCTGAGCCATTTGCCGGGAATCGCCGGCGGGGGCCGGTCGGCCCGACGCGAGCCGCCGGTTCCGCTACGGCCTGCCCCAGGATCCCCGACGCCGGAAGCGCCGACGTGCCAAGAAAGACGTGGAAAAAGAAAAAAAAGAGGCCGGCTCTCGCCGGCCTCTTTGTCAAAGTCTGAGTGTGTTAGTTGGTCTATGCGGGGCGAACGTTGCTCGCCTGCAGACCCTTCTGACCCTGGGTGACGTCGAACTCGACGATCTGACCCTCGCTCAGCGATTTGAACCCGGTTCCCAGGATGCCGCTGTGATGTACAAAGACATCTTCGCCGCTCTCCTGTGAGATGAAGCCGAAGCCCTTCTCATCGCTGAACCACTTTACGGTTCCACGCTGACTCATCTGTACCCTCCCTTCAGCCGCACATTGCGGCTACTTCAAGTGCCACACTCGCGGCACTGTGCTGCAGTTCGGGCCCAGAAAAACAACTAGCCGCGGCCTGTCGAAGCTCCACGGCATCTGATAGAACCGAAAACCGAAACCTACAACCGTTCCTCAGTGTAACAGCCACAAGCCCGGAACCGGTCTTAACTGCGCCTGAATTCGAGCATCTTGCTTGAAACCAGGGCCACGGGGTCCCGACTTCATGATTTCCGGTGCTGCCCTCACCCAAACCCCGGGTTTTTTGGGGGTTAAGAGTGGTTTGTAACCATTTCTGGGAATGTCGAGCTTCCCTTTATCGTTTGACAATGTGACGGAAATGTAAAGATCCTGCTGATTGCCTTGTCAAGTTGTCAAATGCGTCCTAGACTTTAAGGCTCATTCAAAGGGTGAACAGAGTTGCTTTTCGGCATCGGACGCCATGGGTAAAGCAAACACGAGCGGTTTACTAGGGAAGGAACGCTGTGAGACGAGAGCAGTACAGGGATTACGAGCCCACCAAAGTCGAAGTTCGCGAAGAGGCCCCCCACGAGGACCTGGTTCGCCAGTACCTGCGCGAGATCGGGCAGTATCCCCTACTTACAGATGTCAACGAGGTTGAGCTCGCCAAGGCCTATGAGGCCGGGCAGGAAGCGGCCGCGACGCTGGAGGCCAAGCCCCGGCTCGGACCGAAGCGCAAGGAGGAGCTGGGCAAGGTCGTGCAGGCCGGACTGGCGGCCAAGCGCCGGTTCATCCAGTCCAACCTGCGACTGGTGGTTTCCATCGCCAAGCGCTACTCCGCAGCAGGACTGCCTCTACTGGACCTCATTCAAGAGGGAAACCTGGGCCTGATGCGAGCAGTCGAAAAGTTCGACTACCGCCGCGGTTTCAAGTTTTCCACCTACGCAACCTGGTGGATTCGCCAGGCCATTACCCGAGCGATCGCCGACAAGGCGCGGACCATCCGGATTCCGGTGCACATGGTGGAGACCCTCTACCGGGTGCGCAAAGTGCAGTCGGAGCTCCTCGAGCAGATGGGCCGCGAGGCCACCATCGACGAGATCGCTGCCGCAGCCGAGATGACGCCGGAGAAAGTCCGGGAGGCATTCCG
>DATLGP010000058.1:0-1509 GCA_035540395.1 Actinomycetota bacterium | reverse complement strand
CCCCAGATGTCGGCGTCCAGGAGCCCTACCGAGTGACCCCGCCCGGCCAGGGCGGCCGCCAGGTTGGCGGTGACCGTCGACTTTCCCACCCCCCCCTTTCCGCTCCCAATAGCCAGCACGTTGGTGCGGGAGTCGGTCTGGGCGAAGGAGGTCGGCGTCTGACTGCGGACTCCCCCGACGAGCGCCTTGCGCTCCTGTTCGGTCATCGCCCCGAGGTTTACGATGACCGAGGTGATCTCGGGGAAAGAAGCCTGGATCTTAGCCGGCAGAACTTCCTGAAAGAACGACTTCAGCGGGCAACCGGGAATCGTAAGAGCGAGGTCGACGGTCACCCGGGGAACCTCGACCTCGATTCCCTTCACCATGCCAAGCTCCACGATGCTGCGGTGCAGCTCCGGGTCGTTGATGGTGGCGAGAACGTCCTTCACCTGGTCGATGGTGGGCATCCCCCAGAGTACCGCACCCCTGGGCCCGGCTTGGACGCGGGACCCAGCGTGCCCGAAAGCCAAGGACAACTAGTCCAGGGGCTGCGCCCCCGGATCCCCCTGGAAATGGGGCGCCTGGCGGCGCACCTATTCTGATAGCAGCCCTGGCGGGCTGCCGTCACTTACAGTGGAGTCATGTACAGCGACGCCCTGATGGAGCGCTTTCTCAATCCTTCTCACGCAGGCGATGTTGACGCTGCGAACGGGACCGGCGCTCAGGGCAACATCACCTGCGGCGACGTCGTGCATCTTTCGATCAAGGTACGGGACGGCCTCATCACCGAGGCGCGGTTTCGAGCACAGGGGTGTGCAACCGCCATTGCGTCGGCCGATGCTCTTTGCGAGTTGATCACCGGCACATCGCTCACCGCCGCCGCGATCATCGACGCCGAGGCCTTGTCGCAGCGCCTGGACGGCATACCCACCGATCGGGTCAATTGCGCGTCCATAGTCCTGGATGCGCTGCGCGGCGCGCTCGAGGAGGTGAGGGCCCGCCGTCCTGCGGCCGGCTCAGGTTAGATACAGCCGAAAGCCGTAATAGAAGGCGCCTGCGGCGAACAGCAACGCGTTAAGGTGCGGGATCACACCCGAAGCCACCAAAGACGACCGGCCGCCCGACCGGGACCCCAGGTCCTCAGCGATCGCTGCGGCCGACAGGCGGCCCACCAAAGCGCCGGCGCCCACCACTGTCCCCAGCACGAGCGAGCTCACCACGCCCGGTGGCGAGGGCAAGAAAATGCGGCTTCCCAGTGCAGCCGCCTGACAGGCAGCCAACCCGGCAACGGCCGCCCTGGGCTCGATTCCGACCGTTCTCCCCGGCGCCTTGCCCCTTTCCTGTTCGGCCGGTCTCCTGCGACTCGCCGACACCAGCAGGTGGGCGACCTCGAAGGCTGCCGCCATCAGGATCAGCGCCGGGAGAAGGCGGTTTCCGCCTGCCGCCACCAGGACCAGAAACGAGCCGGTCAGTCCCAGGTGCAGCACAACCCCCAGACTCACCGCCAGTGCGACCAGAGCACCCGGACGC
>DATLGP010000057.1:0-11247 GCA_035540395.1 Actinomycetota bacterium | reverse complement strand
GAGATTGACCTGATTTGCGTCAACCATCCTCGTTCGACCACGAGGGTGCGTTGCAGCAACTGCGACTCGCCGATCTGCGTGCAATGCATGCAGGAGAGTGCAGTCGGCATGAAGTGTCCCGACTGCGCCCGGGTGGAATACCGCCGCGCCTCGGGCGGCAAGCGCAGGTACGCAGCCGGCGCCATCGGTCTGGTGGCCGCGGCCCTTCTCGGAGCGGCCACCGTGATCATGTTCGGAAGATTGAACTTTTTGGTGGCCATAGTGCTCGGGATTGCGGTCGGCGCGGTGGTGAAAAGGATAGGCAGGGGACTTCCCGGCCTGGGGGGAGCGGCGGCTTCGGCAACGATTTGCGGTCTGGCTTTGGGCCTGCTGGCCCTGGGCGCACCGCCGGGCCTGCTGATGAACCCGGCGTTTTTGATCCCGGGACTCATAGCAACCGCCAGCGCGGGGTTCACCGCCAGCCGTTAACCCCGGCAGCTGGCTATAGGAGCGGGGAGTAGACGTTAGCCAAGGCCGGGCGAGAAGCCCCCGGGGGGGCTGGGTGCCTGCCCCGGCGATTTTCCACCGGAGACAGACCCCCCGCTCAACAACGCGGCCACAAGCTAAAGCGCGTCCGGCCCCATCTCCCCGGTTCTGATGCGATGAACCTGCTCGACCGGCAAGACGAAGATCTTTCCGTCACCGATCTTGCCGGTGCGGGCCGCCGTCATGATTGCGTCGATCACCTGATCAAGCTGGTCATCGTCACAGATGACGTCCACCTTCACCTTGGGAACGAAGTCCACCTGGTACTCCGAACCCCGGTACACCTCCGTGTGGCCCCTCTGCCGGCCGAAACCTCGGGTCTCGGTCACCGTCATGCCCTGGATCCCGACCACACGCAACGCTTCTTTCACTTCCTCAAGCTTGAAGGGCTTGACGATTGCGCTGACCATCTTCATCCGGAAATCCTCCCGCTACTAGTCTCGAGTTAGGAACCTACCCGGTTCCATGCAGGAACCGGGTAGGCCGATGCGCTATGCGTGAACGGTGGTGCCTCCGCCCTCCGCCGTGTAGGCGGTTTCGGAGTGCTGGGACAGGTCCAGGCCCATGAGCTCCTCGTCCTCACTGACTCGCATACCCACGGTCTTGTCGGTGATGAACAGGATGACGAAAGTGGCGACCAGCGCGTAAATGCTGGTGGCAACGACGGCGATCACCTGGGCACCCAGCTGGCCGGGGTTCCCGTACAGCAAGCCGTCGGCGCCGCCGGCGTTGACTGCGGTGGTGGCGAACACCCCGGTCAGCAGTGCGCCGACCAGGCCGCCTACGAAGTGAACTCCCACCACATCGAGCGAGTCGTCGTATCCCAGTTTGGGCTTGAGGGCGACCGCCAGGTAGCAGACCAGGCCGCCGGCGAAACCGATGACCACCGCGGCCGCCGGGGTGACGAAGCCGGCGGCAGGCGTGATGGCCACCAGGCCGGCAACCGCTCCGGTGGCGGCGCCGATGGTGGTGGGGGCCTTGTGCTGAATCCATTCGGGAATCAGCCAGCCGAGCATTGCTGCCGCCGCGGCCAGGTGGGTGGCGACGAATGCGCCGCTGGCTATGCCGTCGGCCGCCAGGGCACTCCCGCCGTTGAATCCGAACCACCCGAACCACAGGATCGATGCGCCGACGATCACCATCGGAACGTTGTGGGGACGCATCGCTTCCTGTGGGTACCCCCGGCGCTTGCCCATGTACAGAATCGCAGCCAGCGCCGCCATTCCGGCGTTGATGTGGACCACCGTGCCACCGGCGAAGTCCAGGGCGGCGACGCCGTCGCCACCTAGCCAGCCACCACCCCATACCCAGTGGGCGACGGGCGAGTAGACGAACAAGGTCCACAGGGCCAGGAACATCACGTAGCCCTTGAACTTCATCCGTTCGGCCACTGCGCCGGTGATGAGGGCGACCGTGATGACTGCGAACATCATCTGGAAGACCATGTACAGACTGTGGGGGATGGTGGGCGCCAGGTCGGAGGGTTCGGCTCCGACGCCTCTTAGAAACATAAAGTCAAGGCCTCCGACAATTCGCCCTATGTCGGAGCCGAAAGCGATGGTGTAGCCGAACATCATGAACAGGACCGACACCAGCCCCAGGGCGAAGAACGAATGCATGATTGTCCCGAGGACGTTTTTGCTGCGTACGAGCCCCCCGTAGAACAGGGCCAGCCCGGGGGTCATGAACATCACCAGCGCGGCGCTGGCGAGTATCCAGGCGGTATCTCCAGTGTCCATCTCCGGCATCTCTCCTCTCGGTTCACTCGGCGGGGAGCCGATGAGCTTCCGCTGGAAAGGACCGTACAAGACCACTGTTTCCGCATTGTTACGGGAAAAGTTGCCTGTTTGTTAAGAGATTTAGCGCCTACCGAGCGCTTCCCGGGCCCGAGAAGGACCGGTAGAGAGCGCGCCGCTCCAGCTCGGGTCCGCTCAGATTCCGGCAGTCCTCTGGGGATACCAGCCAGGCTTGCCACCGGTCAAGGGTTTCGCCGAGCGCCGGATCCGGGCTCCACACAAAGACCAGCAGCCACGCCGGCGTCCCCTGGAACGTGGCCTCACGGGCGAGCAGCGGCACCATCGGATAGCCCTGGGTAGCCGCCACCCTGGCCAGGCAGGCATCGGCTGCTTCGTTAGTGAAAACGGCGGCGCCGGGGGCCGGCTCGGGGACCGGCGCGTCGTGCCGCGGCAGCGCGAAGCCGGAGTCCTGGTCGCCGGCGGTCCCGCCGTTGGCGGGACCGCCGGCCCGATCCGGTACCGGCACCGGGGGAGCCGGTCCCCGGAGCGCGCCGGACATCGAATCGTCTGCGAATTCCTCCGACTCGCGCGCCAGCGCAGAGCCGACGGACTGCTCGGGAGCGTCTTCCGCACGATAGCGGTTGACTCCGGCTGCCACCTCGGGCAGAGATGCCACTCTCTGGTCAACCTCGGAGCCGCTGGAGAAGTTAAAGGCGCCGTTCTCGGTGGCCGGAGCAAAGGCTTCGGTCAGGGTGTCGGATCCGCGGGAGCCGGGCCTGAGAAAACCCAGGCTGAGTGCGGTCACGGCCACGACGGCGAGGCCTCCGGCGAGTACCCACTGCAGGTTAAGCCTCCTCCCGGCGCCGGCCCGGGCGGCTCCGGCCCTCAGGAGGCGCTGGCGCAGCTCGCGGTGTTCGTCGGCGGTCATCTGAACGGCCGGCAGAGCGGCCACATGGCCGGCGACCGCATTCAGCCTGTCACGGAGGGCCGAACACTCGGCGCAGGTCTGAAGATGCTGCTCGGCACGGCTGCGTTCGCGGCTGTTGAGCTCACCATCCAGGTAAGCGCTCAAAGACTCCAACTCCAGGTGGTCTTGGCTCATGTCTCAGTTAGACGGCGGGGTCCGGTGCCCGGTTCCCCTTGCTCCCCGGCTCCCAGAAGCTCGGCCAGTCGAATGCGTCCCCGGGCGATGCGGCTCCTCACGGTACCCGGGGGGATCCTCAGGGCGGATGAAATCTCTTCGTAGGTCATTGCGTACAGGTCCCTCATGACCACCGGCACCCGCTGCTCTTCGGAAAGGCCCCTCAGCGCCTGCTCTACTGCAAGGCGGGCATCCGACCGCTCTTCTGATCCGGTGGAGGAGACGCGGGCCGGCATGTCCTCAACCGGCACGGGGGTTCGTGCCTTGCGCCTCCCTATATCGTGACACGCATTGGTGGTGAGCCGGTACAGCCAGGTGGCGAATGCAGCCTGGTGCCGAAACGAGGAGGCCCGGCGGAAGACCGTGAGAAACACGTCCTGGGTGGCGTCGAAGGCGTCCGCCCGGTTTCCGAGAATTCGGTACGCCAGGCCAAAAACGCGGGGTTCGTGGCGGGCTAGCAGAACCTCCAAAGGAGCCTGGTCCCCGGTTTTCACGAAGGCGGCTATCAGGGTCTCGTCGGTTTGTTCCTCGAGATGGTGGCGGGACATGAGCCGAATTATGAAGGTGCCGCCGCCGGCCTGGCGGGACTAGTCCGCCGCCAGCGGAACAATCTCCCGTATCGCCACTGCAAAGGGATTGGCCGCGTTGCCCTCCCCGGAGGTCATCACCAGGTTGGTGATCCAGATCATCCAGTAGCGATGCGAACCGGATACCTCGAACGTGTGGTCGGCAGCTACCGTCTCGGGTGTTCCCGGGTCGCTCCACTGCCTGCCGTCGTCAGATACCCGCACTGTGCCCTCCCAGCCGCCGGCAACCGACGTTACCCGGATGCCGGTGAGTTCCCGGGCCGCTCCCAGATCTACGAAGATTCCCACCCCGTCCTTGAGGCCTCCCAGGTCGGAACGGCTGTACGACGAGGTGGCCCACGAAGTTGCGGGGTCCCCATCTGCCGCCAGGGCCAGCCGGCGCGGGGTTTCCTCACCGTCGCCGGGGGGAGGGTCGTAGGCCTGGACCCTGACGACCTCAACCGGTTCGGCCTGGGCGCCCGGCTGCAACGCGGGCGGAAGAACATTCCCGATTCCGGTGCGCAGCGCGGGAATCGTAAAGACCAGGGCGGCAGCGGCAACGACCACAAGAATTGTCGGGAGGAGCCACCGTGCCTCGGATCGTAGAAACGAGTCGCCCTCGGAATGCCTCGGGCGGGCCGCCGGCGCCTCGGGCGACGGATGGGCGGGAACCCGTTCCGGGGGAGAGGAAGGCGTTGGGACGGCCTCGCTCACCTGGGTTTCCCCTCCTCGGTACGGGCGGCGTGCCGCCGCCGTGCTGCGAGTAGCCGTCGAGGCCGCCGGCAGGGGCGCGGCCGAGGCGGCGGGAGGAGCGAAGGGTCGCAGGGTCCTTTCGAGCGCGCGGGCGCTTTGGAACCGGGCGGACGGGCTTCGCTGGAGCGAGCCGATCACTGCGAGGTCCAGGTCCTCGGGGATTTCGGGCCGAAGGTCTTTCGGCCCCGGTGTCCTTGCCCGCTCCTCGCCTTCCGCGGGGACCGCCGCCTGGGCGGCGGCGGCCGGAGTCATCCCGACCAGGCACTCGTACAGGATCACGCCTACGGAATAGAGATCGGACCGGACGTCGGGCTCGCCTCCCTGCGCCACTTCGGGGGCGGCATACAGACCGGACGACCGGGTGCCGTCGGGGTCGGTCAGGCGTGGATTCACCTTGGCCGCCTTGGCTATCGCAAAGTCGGAAACCTTCAAGTGTCCGCCCTCGCTGAACAGCACGTTCTCGGGACGGATATCGCCGTGGATTATGCCCATCTTGTGAGCGTGGCTCAGGGCGGCGCAGATGTCGGCGCCAATCTGTGCCGCCGTCTCCGGCGCCATCGGACCGGACTCCAGCCGCTCACGCAAGCTACCGCCGCCGAGGTATTCCACGACGATGAAGGGGGCGCCGTCGTGCTCTCCCGTGTCGAAGACCGACACGATATTGGAGTGGGTCAGCCGGGCGGCGGCCACCGCCTCGCGCCGGAACAGACGCTTGATGGCGGGATCGGTTGCCAGGTGGGGACGCAGTATCTTCGCGGCCACCGGCCGGCCGAGAACTTCGTCCTCGCAGCGCCAAAAGTCCGCCAGGGAACCCCGCGCGATCTTATCCGTGAGGCGGTAGCGCCCTCCCACCTTGACCTCCGGGGAGGCACGCTCCGGCGGGATCAGCGGCGCCGCTTGACGATTGTCGAGATCCAGCGCATCTCCTCCAGACTCAATGCCTTGCTGGCACCAGCGTAGAGCAAAACTCCGACGACGGTCGCGCCGGCTACCTGGGCCAGCAGTCCCGGAACCGACGAGGCGTCCACCACGTTCTGAAGCCCGTTGGCAGCCAGGTAGGCCCCGGCACCGGTGATGGACGAGGCGGCCAGCATCTTCATCAGCGGAGCGCCGAACCCCTCCGCCGGGCTTCGGCCTATCCGGGCGGTGAGGGACCTCAGGCACAGTGCCGAGGCCACCAGGTACGAGATTCCGTGGCCGGCCGCCAGTCCCGCGATCAGCCACCGGGGCTCGCCGATGAAGGCAACGGCCAGCAGATTAACGCTCACGTTGACTGCCAGACCGACGATGTTGATGAGCATCGGGGTCTTCGTGTCGCCGAGGGCGTAGAAGCCGCGGAGGAAAACGTAGAAGGTTGAAAAGAAGAAGATGCCGGGGGCCCAAACCCGCAGAACGGTCGCCACCATCGTGGTGGACGCGGTGGTGGTAAGACCATGTTCCAGCAGCAGTGCCACCACCTGGGGAGCGATAGCCAGATACCCGGCCACCGCCGGGAACACGAAGTATGCAACCCCCCGAAGGGCCCGTCCCAGCTCGCGCGCAAACCCGGACAGGTTGCCGGCCACCGCCCTCTCGGTCATCGCAGGAAAGATCGCAGTGACGATCGACACCGCCAGCAGGCCGTGGGGCAGTTGAAAGAAGACGAACGCGTACTGGTAGGAGGCCACCCCTCCGGTTACCCGGCCGGCAAGGATGAGAGCGACCCAGAGGCCGACCATGTTGGTCGCCACATAGCCCACCATGAAGCTGGACAACTTCAGCAGCCGGCCGAAGCGCGGGTCGATTATTCCCACGCCACGGCGAAAGCCGAAGCCCATGCGGCGGAGGAAGAAGAACGGCAGGATTCCTTGAATCGCAACCCCGGCGGTGGTCCCCAGTCCCAGGATCAGGATGCCCTGGGTGGGAATGGCATCCGGGGTCCGCAGGGCGGTTGGGATGGCGTTGGCGAACCACACCAGTGTCCCGGTCACCACCAGGTTGTTCAGCGCAGGGACAAACATCGGGATGCCGAACCTGCGGTGGGCATTCAGGGCCGCGGTTGAGATGTACGAAAGACCGTAGAACAAGATCTGCGGCACGAACAGCTGCAGCAGCAGCGTGCCCAACGCCTGCTGGCTCTGCCGCCCTCCCCCCTCCACTCCGATGGTGTAGAGGCGGAAGATTGCCGGGGCCGCCACGACTATCAGAAGGCCGACCGCGGCGAGCAGGAGCATCGTGGCCTTCGTAACCCGGTCGATGAACCGCCACGCTTCCTCCTGACCCTCCTTCGCCTTCACCTCGATGTAGCTGCGGAGCAGAACCGAGGAAAGGACGCCACCGATGATCAGCTCGTGGATCATGTTGGGGGTGGTGTTGGCCAGGTTGTAGGTGTCGGCCAGCCGGCTCTCGGTAACGCCGAGCGCATAGGTGGTGGCTCCCAGGCGCAGCAGGCCGGTCGCTCTTGAGATTGCGGTGCCGGCGGTGGCGATGGCCGCTCCCCGGCCGGTGGTTTCGATGCTGCGGCTGTCGCTCACCCGGCTTCGGAGGGTTTTTCGTAAGCCGGCACCGCATCGTCGACGGCTGAGCCCGAAACGTGGGCGGGCACCGGTTCCTGCTCGGGCGATTCGGCAGGTTCCTCCGGTGGCACGGCAGGCTCGACCCCCACATTGTCGTCCCGGGCACCCTCGGCCGGATCCGCCGGTCCGGTCTCAGCCGGTTCCTCGGGCGTCCCGTCCGGTGGCCGCAGCCGGCGCCTCACCCATCCGACCATCCACCAGCCGATCAAAAATACGCCGGCAGCCCCGGTGATCCACAGGGCCACAACGTTGTAGGCGGTAGAGCGGATCGTCAGCTGGCTGTCCGAGATCAGGGTGCCGTCGGGCGTATAAAGGCGGACCCCCAATGGAAAGGTCCCCGAGGACTGGGTGATCGCCCTCACCCGGATGGTCTGGTTGGGAGGTTGCAGGTTGGAGATGTCCACCCGGTTGCCGTCGGGAAACCTCAGCTTGTCCGAGTCCAGCCTCAGGACGACGTCGACCGGGTACTCAAGGCGCGACCCGATCGAGAGGGGGATGATGCCGGTATTCGAAGTCAGGGTAATCGTCTGGGGCGCGGGAGCGAGGACCTTGCGCATCTCGGCGGCGACTGCCGGCGGGATGGCTTCGGCGAACGACTGAGCCTGGGCCACCGACCTGCGTCCGACCCACCAGTCGGTGCTCTCCGCAATGAGGAGCCGGCGTGAGAGGGCCCCCACCTGGGCCGGAGGCGGGGAGAGACCCGAATAGCGCGAAATCGCCCGCTGGGCCTCGGAGAGCGACTGGAAATACTGGCTGGAGGGCAGGTCGGGCCCGTTTTCCAGCACGGTGTCAGAGCTGGCAAGACGTACCCTCTCGCGGGCCGGCGGCTGGAGCTCCGCCGCGATGGCGTCGGGGGTGGTGGGAGTCAGCCAAGGAGCCGATTCGATCACATCGAGGAGCGAGAGTGCGGAGTCCTCCTCGGCTTCCCAGTCGGGAGGTGCCTTTGCCACCACCGCCCGGACCAGTCCCGGCGTCTCCAGGTGGATCGTCGCCGTCTCGGCGGCAAACCGCTGGCGGGCCTCTATGGTGCCCAGCCTGCCGCTCCGCTCGATCTGGCTCTCCAGGCCGGTGTCGGCCACCAGGGCGATCGTCTCGACCCCGGTCAGGCCCTCGGTTGCCGATCCCGGGCCCCCTTCCAGCTTTACGGGCAGGGCGCGGGTAAACGGGTTGTCGGTGGGGCTGAGCGACCGTGAGGAGATGATGAGTTTGGTGAACTCGGTCCGGTGCAGCTGTGCCAGGACCGGCTGGTCCATGTCGCCGAAGGTCGGGAGGAGCCACCCCTCCAGTGGTTGCGACCGCAAAAGCCCCAACGGCTCGGCCAGAAGGACGTTGCGCCCTTCGGAGAGCTGGGTGGCGGCGAGTTCCTGCAGGCCGTTGCGGTAGAGCGCAGGAAGCGAGGTGGGGGAGTAGGTCGTGGGGATGATACGGGTGTTCGGGCGAGCGGCCAGTCCCTGGATTCGACCGAGGGTATGTTGAGCGGCGAGAGCTCGAGGATCCTCCGGGGGGACTTCCAGGGGACCGTCCTGGGACGAGCGAAGGTAGCCGTCTGCCATGTCGGCCAGCATGCTGAGCAGCAGTCCGCTGGGGGCCAGCGTCACCGGCAGGTCGGGGTGGGCCTCCAGTGCATCCAGGATGCGGACGAGCCGGCCGTCGGTGATGGAGCGCTCCAAAGTTCCGCTGGTTACCAGGTCCGGCCGGGCTCCGTTGGTGTAGATCGACGGCGAGTGCAGGGGAATCACCAGGCCGAGTCCGAGCGGCTTCTCGGGGGTCTCGTGAAAGAAGATCATGTGGGTGTTGATCGGGTTGGAAGTGCTCCGGCTGGACCGAACCACGACCCGGACCGGGTAGGCCCGATCCTGAGTGGAGTTGCGGAACGTGCCCAGCTCCGCGAGCGGCTTGGCCACCTCGATGCTGCGGGTCCGTCCCGGACCAAGCCCGCCCTCCACCGGGAAGGTGTCTACGGCGACCGTGTTGCCCAGCCGGTCGTTGTAGGTCTGCTGGAGCACCGATCGACTGGTCACCCCCCGGAAGATCGTGACCACCACCTCGAGGTCCTGGGCGGTGCTGGTCCCGGAGTTGGTCACCTCAAGGGCCACCGACAAGGAGTCCGAGGGCCCCACCGAGATCGGAAAGCCGACCAACCGGGTCCTCAGCTCCTCCTGACGAGCGTCCGGAGACGGCGAAGGGGAAGCTGCCGGCGAAGCGGTGGCGCTCTGGGCAAGGGCAGCAGAGGGCGCCCCCAGCAGCGCTAAGACCAGCGTTGCGACGACCAAAGCGCGGGTAGACAGAAGCATTTTCATCCTTAGGACAGTATTCCCGAACCTCGGATTGGGCGGTAGCTTCTATCCTTCCCGGTATGAGAGACCTCTCGGCGGACGTGATCCCACCGCAGGCGCTGGAGCTGGCGCGGCTTTTTCGCGACTCCGGCTTCGGGCTGTGGCTGGTAGGAGGGTGGGTCCGCGACACACTGCTCGGGACCGGTCCGGTTCGGCTGCCGGAGCTCGACCAAGGCGCATCTTCGGCCGCCGCCGACAGCGACCTCGACTTCACCACCGACGCCCGCCCGGCAGACACGCTTTCCATCCTCAAGCGGTGGGGGAGCTCGGCCCCTTGGACCACCGGCATCGAGTTCGGCACCGTAGGGGTCCAAAAGGGACCGATCCTGGTGGAGGTGACGACCTTCCGGAGCGAGGTCTACGAAATCGGTTCCCGCAACCCCCGGGTGGAGTTCGGCTCCGACCTGGCGACCGACCTCTCCCGGCGGGACTTCACCGTCAACACCCTGGCGATAGCCCTGCCCGAGATCGAGCTCGTAGACCTGTTCGGAGGTATCTCAGACCTGGTGGCCCAAAGGATACGGACCCCGCTCTCGCCGGATGTCTCGTTCTCCGACGATCCACTACGGATGCTGCGTGCGTTTCGCTTCGCGTCGACTCTGGGTTTCGAGGTCGACGACGAGGTTATGGAGGCAGTACGCCGGATGCACGGGCGGCTGCGAATCGTCTCCCGGGAACGTATCCGTGACGAGTTCTCCAAGCTGATGCTGGGCCGGGCGGTCAGCCGGTCCCTGGAAATGGCGACCGAGACCGGCGTGGCGGGCGAGTTCCTTCCCGAGCTTCCCGGTATGAAGCTGGAGCAGGACCCGATCCACCGCCACAAGGACGTCTTTCACCACACTCTGGCCGTGCTGGACAACGCTATCGGCACCGAAAAGGACGGGCCCGACCTGGTGCTGCGGCTCGGGGCCCTGCTTCACGACATCGGCAAGCCGAAGACCAGGCAGATCACCCCGAAGGGGGTGACATTTCACCACCACGAGGTGGTGGGGGCCCAGATGGCCGAGGCTCGGATGCGCGAGTTGAGGTACCCGGCGAAGATCATCGCGGAGGTCAAGGCCCTGGTCTACCTTCACCTTCGGTTCCACACCTTCAAGCTCGGGTGGACCGATCGCGCGGTGCGACGCTATGTGCGAGATGCCGGTCCGATGCTCGAGAAGCTGAACAAGCTGGTGCGGTCGGACTGCACCACCCGCAACCCCGCCAAGGCTCGTCAGCTGTCCAAGCGTATGGACGACCTGGAGGCGTGGATCGCGGACCTCAGTTCCCGCGAGGAGCTGGAGCGGCTGCGGCCGGCGCTCGACGGCAACGAGGTCATGAGCCACCTGAAGCTTCGGCCCGGCAGGATGGTCGGCGAGGCGCTGGACTTCTTGATGGAGGTGCGGCTGGACGAAGGGGAGATTCCCAAAGACGAGGCATACCGCCGGCTCGACGACTGGTTCCGGCAGAGAGAGGCCGGCTGATGGGAGTCGGGCGGCCGGAGAAGAAATGGTATTTGGAGCTGTCCGAGCACCTGGGGACTGCTTATCTGGGATACGAGTTCGCCAGGGGAACCGAGCAGGAGGTGGACTTTCTCTACAGTGCGCTGAGCGTCACCCCGGGCTCTCGTCTGCTCGATGTGGGAACCGGCCCGGG
>DATLGP010000056.1:0-2285 GCA_035540395.1 Actinomycetota bacterium | reverse complement strand
GCTGGAAAGAGTCGGGTCGTTCGACCGGCCGGTGTACGTGGTCTCCCCGCCGGACGACCGCCGCATCTTCGTGGTGGAGCAGCCGGGGAGGGTGGTCGAGATGGTCGACGGCCAGGCCAAGAGCCCGCCGTTCATCGACATCAGGGACCAGGTGGGCTGCTGCGGCGAGCGGGGGCTGTTCTCCATCGCCTTCCACCCCGATTACGCCGAGAGCGGCCTGGTCTATCTCAGCTACACCAACCGCGCCGGCGACAGCCGGGTGGACGAGTACCGGGTGGACGGATCCAACCCCGACCGGCTGGACCCCGGCTCCCGCCGGCTGATCCTGGGGGTGGACCAGCCGTTCTCCAACCACAACGGCGGCCTGATCAGGTTCGACCCCACCGGGATGCTGATGATCGGCCTCGGCGACGGCGGGTCCGCCGGCGACCCGGGCAACCGGGCCCAGAGCCTGAACACCCTTTTGGGCAAGCTGCTTCGGATCGACCCCGGCAACCCTTCGGGCGACCGCCCGTACGGCATCCCCGACGACAACCCGTTCCTCGACCGGTCGGGGGCCCGTCCCGAGATCTGGGCCTACGGCCTTCGCAATCCCTGGCGGTGGTCGTTCGACCCGGAAACCAGGGACCTCTACGTCGCCGACGTAGGCCAGAACCGGGTTGAAGAGGTGAACTTCGTACCGCCGCCGGCGCAGCCGGGAGCCAACTACGGCTGGCGTAGGTACGAGGGGGACGAGGTGTTCCGGGAGGACGACCGGATAGACGAATCCCGCCTGGTCCGGCCGGTGTTCACCTACCCCAACGCCCGGGGCAACTGCTCGGTCACCGGGGGAGGCATCTACCGGGGGCCGGTGACCCAGCTAAGGGACTACTACCTGTTTGCCGACTACTGCGGCGGCCTGGTCCAGGGATTCAAGATCAGCAACGGCCGGGCGGTTGAGGCCCGGACCTTCGAAAACCTGCAGGCGCCGAACCTCTCGTCGTTCGGTGAGGACTCCGAGGGCGAGATGTACGTGACCTCGCTGGACGGGGGTGTCTACCGGATCACCGCCGGCTGACCCCGCACCGTGCGGTCAGGCTCGGGGAGGGGGCTGGATCAGGTTGAGGGTCTTGGTCATCGCGTGGTAGCAGTCGTCGCCGATGTACTTGCGCCACAGGGCGATACAGAACTGCTCGACGATCTGCTGGCGCGTCTTGCTCTTCAGCAGCGAGGTCTTGTCCGCGTCGCGCAGCAGGTCGGCAAACAGCGCCTTGTGGGTGTCGGCGGCCCGGTTGCCGACCGAGGTGGGAGGGGCCGCGTTGCGGGCCATCTGCTTGATCGAGGCTGCCTCGGTGCTGGATTCCAGCAGCTTCATGTAGTCCTTGATCAGCTTTTCGGCGTCGTCCTCCGCCTGCTTTACCTTCTTGTCGAAAAAGCTCATCGCCGCCTCTCTGTGTAGAACTACTTCGAATCCTACGCTTGCCGGCGTGCCGGGCGTAAACAACAGGGGATTCCGAGCCCAGATCCGGTTCAAGGCCGGGAAGTCTCTCACGGTGTCATCCCAGCGGCGATAATTGAGAGGTGAGCAGCACCGAAGGATCCCTCCTCGACGACCTCAGCGGACTCAACTCCCCTCAGCGTGAAGCGGTAACCCATGGGAATGGGCCGCTTCTCATCGTCGCGGGCGCCGGTTCCGGCAAGACTGCGGTCCTCACCCGGCGGATAGCCAACCTGATCAACGAGAGGCAGGTCTCACCCTTCGCCATCCTGGCCATCAGCTTTACCAACAAAGCGGCCGGTGAGGTCAAGGACCGGGTGGCCGGGCTGGTCGGGCCGGTGGCCCAGAAGATGTGGATCGGCACCTTCCACTCGGCCTGCGTGCGGATACTGCGGGGAAACATCACCAGCCTGGGCTACAAGTCGGCGTTCACCATCTACGACTCCTCGGACAGCGACCGGCTGATCTCCTTCATCATGAAGGACGCCGGCATCGACCCGAAAAAAGTCAAGCCGTCCGGGGTCCGGCATGCGATCAGCCGGGCGAAGGACGAGATGATCACGCCCGAGGTCTACGTCAACCGGGCCGCCCACTGGATGGAACGGCAGATCGCCGAGATCTACACCGCCTACCAGCGCCGCCTGAAGGAAGCCAGCGCCCTGGATTTCGACGACATCATCAACCTGACCGTCCGGCTGTTCACCGAGTTCCCCGAGATCCTGGCCCACTACAAGGAGCGGTTTCAGCACATCCTGGTGGACGAGTTCCAGGACACCAACGGCGCCCAGTTCGAGCTGGTACGCCTCCT
>DATLGP010000055.1:0-2739 GCA_035540395.1 Actinomycetota bacterium | reverse complement strand
CTGCGGTGGAGACGGTGAAGCCGCCGATTGAGTCGGCGAAGGAGGAGGCGGTGAACGCGCCCCGGTGGCTCCCCACGTACCAGGAAGTCTCCGGCAGCCGGCCGTCGAGCCCCTCGAACGCCTTGGCCCACTTCTTGGTGGCGCCGAAGACCACTGCATAGGGCAGATATTCGGAAAACAGGTTTTTCTGCTCGGCGAAGCGCGCCCGGTCCTTCTCGGATTCTTCGATGAACTTGCGGAAACCGTTGACCCGGCGCAAGAGCGCGGTCCCCTTGCCGGTTCGGCTGGGCATCCGGTGGGCGTTGACCAGCAGCAGCAGACCCGCCAATGGGAACGGGATCGCCAGGAGGCCGAAGGGGGTGAAGGCGGCCACCGCCACCAGAAACGCTATCCCGAGCACCAGAACCCCTATGCCGATGCCGGTCCAGGTGGAGCGGACGTGATCGGGGCGGGTTGAGAACCACCCCTGGTGGACCATGTCCTTGTACAGCGAGTCCTGCACCGCCTTCAGCTTGGCGGCGAACTTGTCCTGGAGCTGGGACAGCATGACCTCGGGCTGGCCGGCCGAGAAGATGCTGGAGAACAACTGCTTCTCGTATGGCTTCAGGCCCTCGTCGTCACGCAGCTTGTGCAGCCACCAGTCAGGCTTGCCGAACAGGCCCTCCTTGGGGATTTCCTCGATTCTCAGGTATCCGCGAACCGCAAGGTCGATGATCGTCGCGATGACGTCCAGCGTGTGGGCGGTTTCGTCCACCAGCGTCCCCACCTGACCCGGCCTCAGGTTGTCCGGGGGCAGAAACTCCACCGGGATCGCCGGCCGCTCGAACAGGCCGACCGGCTCCTCGGGTCCGTAACTCCCCATGGCGGCATCCACCGGGGAGCCGGCAAACCGCCGGTCTCTGCCCCTTTTGAGCACCTGGTGGTACAGCAGGGCAACCAGCGCCGCCATGATCGTCAGTGATCCGGCCACAGTGAATGGGGTGGCCCGGAATGCCCGGCTGAGGCTCCACCTCTCGTCCAGAACCGGCACCGGACGGTCGACCACGCCGCTGGGGATCCCGACGACAACTGTCAAGGCTTCCCCGGCGTCGAGGGAAGGATGGACGAAGTTGGCCCGGGCGCCGTCGACCCGGCTGCTTGAACAAGGAAGGGTGGAGCCTTCGGGACCGGCGAAACAGGCGACCTGGGTCACCTCTCCCGGCGCAGTCACCGTCACGTTGACGTTTTGGATGGGAACGTTCCACCCGAAACCGATGACGTTCCAGTACAGCTCGTCGTGGTCCTCGAAGGCATTCAGCGCGCCCCGCACCCGGTAGACGATCTCGTACTGCCGCAGGCCGCTGATGGTCTGGTCCGGATCCCCGATTCGCAGGACAAGGTTCGGGCCTTCGGTGAACTCCTCGTACCCGTCCGGGGTGCCCGGGGAACCGGTAACCGATACGACCTCCACCGGGTAGATCCGGTCGTAGCGGTCGTCGTAGGTGAACCTAACCGGGATGTAGCGGAAGATCCCCCGCCTCTGGTTGCTCCGGAAGTCGTAGCTGATCTGTTCGGTGATCAGCAGGTCGCCGCTCGGCCGCTGGATTTCGATACCCACCCGGTAGCCGGTGACCTGCTCTGCCTCGGACTGCCCCAGCGCCGGGGAGGGCAAAAGGACCAGGCAGGCAAACCAAAAGCCGGCCAGCGTCCTGCGAATCCCAGCCGGCACCAGCATCATGGCCGTAACCTAACACTGCACGCGGACGGGCCGCCTCCCCGCAATCCCGGCCGGACGAGCACGAGCCGGCCAGGGGCGGACATCCGCCGTGGGCGCCTGCGTTCAATGCGACTGCAGGACCGCCCATACCCGGTCGAACTTGCGGTCACGAAGGTCCTGGCGGGGGATCCAGAAATAAAGCATTCCCCCGTCTCCCCAGTTCAGGTTGGCCGAGGGATCGGAGTCGAGTTGCAGCAGCAGCACCCACTCCGCAGCCCCGGCCTCCAGCTCGGCCCGGCGAGGATCCGACATGTCGCCTCCGTCGGTAACCCCGTTGGTCACGAGCTGCGCCTGGATCTGCATGTCGTTTTGGATGTTCTCCGAATAGCCGAGGAAGTGGTGATTGGTCTCAGAAAGCGGCGGCCCCTGCCTCCTTTCGTATTCCGACGCGAACTTTGCATACTTCTGCAGCTCCCAGTCGCTCATCTGGGAGCGGAGCTCCAAAACGTCGCCCGCCTGCGACCGGAGATGGGGGACCGAGATCCGGGGGAAGAAGTCCAGGCACCGCTCGTCCAGCCGAAGCTCCTCGCCGTCGGGCCGCTTTCGCTCCAGGAAGGTCGTGGTCTCCGGGAAGTGAACCACCTTGAACCGGGAGCCGTCGGCCAGCTCGTAGCCCCAGGGCTGGGCGACCAGGTCGTAGAAGAAACTCAGGACGCCGCTGCGGGGCAAAAGCCGCGCCATCTCCATGTTGCGCAGATCGGAAAGGTTCAGCTGCAGCAAAAAATCGAGCGGCCTGCCCTCGCTGACCGGCCATTCGAACCGGCCGGGCAGGTCCGGGTTGCCGCCGAGCTTGCTCCTAGGCCCCTTCGGCACCTCCTCGGGAAGAGCGGTCAGCCAGAAACCGATCGAGGTCTCGGACAGGCCGCTGACCTCGGCTTCCAGGCGGCCCAGTCCCGCCTCCGCCAGCCGCTCGTGGAGGCTGGGCAGGACCATTACGCAGTTACCTCGCTTTGAGCCGCGAGCTTCTCCCGCATGGCCACCAC
>DATLGP010000054.1:0-2967 GCA_035540395.1 Actinomycetota bacterium | reverse complement strand
GTCCGCACCTTCTCCCGGGGCGAGACTCAACGACTGGGGCTGGCAAGAGCGGTGCTGCACGACCCGGACTACCTTTTGCTGGACGAGCCGTTCTCCGGTCTGGACGATGCCAGCTCCAACCGGCTCCCCGCGCTCATCTCCCGCCCGGGGCGCACGGTGCTCTTGTCGACCCACGACTCCGCCAGGGCCCGGGAGGTGGCCAACCGGCTGATTCACCTGTCCGGGGGCCGCCTGGAATCGAGCGACGCGCAGCCCGGCGCCGCCGAGGGGCACCCGGTTTGAGGGCGGTGCTGGCCCTGGCCGCCAAGGACCTGAGGGCGGAGTCGCGGGCGAAACAGATCGCTCCGGTGATGATGGTGTTCGCTCTTTGCCTGGTCTTCCTGCTGACGTTCGCCCTGCCGCCGGGCGCCCTTCGGGCTCCGGTCCCCGAGCCGAGAGCCGGCGCCCTCGCCGCTCGAGAGATCACCGGGCTGCTGCTGTGGACCACGATCTTCTTCGCCGGCGTCATCGGGTTCGGAAGAAGTGCGGCAGTGGACCGGGAGGGGTCGGCGGCCGACGGCCTTTTGCTGGCCCCGGTCGATCCGGCAGCGCTGTACACCGGCAAGCTCCTCGGCAACCTTGCGTTTCTCACCGCAGCGGAACTCGTCGCCATCCCCTTGTTCATGCTCTTCGCCAACATCCCGGCCCGGGGGCTGCTTCCCGGCCTGATTCCGGTGATCGTGGTAGCCAACCTGGGCCTGGCTTCAGTCGGGACATTGTTCGGAGCAGCCACCCAGCACGCCGAGGCGAAATCGCTGATGCTTCCGCTGCTGACGTTCCCGCTGGCGCTGCCGGTGATCCTGGGAGCGTCCAAGCTGACGTCGACGCTCCTGATCGAGAACGGATTCGGCGTCGAGGGACGCTGGTTTATTCTCCTGGCGGTTTTCGATGTCATCTTTTTGACCCTGGGGGCGGTAACCTTCGAGTTCGTGATTGAAGAATGAGCAAGGACCCACTCGTGCCCATGCAGAGCCTGGCGGCGGCCGGGTTTCTCGCCGGCGTGGCGGCAGTGTTCTTCTGGGTGCCCACCGAGGCCTTCCAGGGGGTCGCCCAGCGGATCCTGTACGTGCACGCTCCTGCGGCCTGGGTGGCCTACCTGGCCTTCGGCGTGGTACTGGTCTGCTCCATCGCCTACCTGCGGACAGGCGACGTCCGGTGGGACTGGGTCGCCCACGCCAGTGCCCGCACCGGCGTCCTGTTCACCGCGCTCAACCTGGTCACCGGAATGCTGTGGGGCCGCCCGATATGGGGAGCCTACTGGGCATGGGACCCGCGGCTGACGCTAACCCTGGTTCTGCTGCTGATCTACCTCGGCTACCTGACCTTCCGGGCCAACGCCTCCGACCAGACCCGCGGTGCGCGCATCGCAGCGGTGATCGGAATCGCCGGATTCATGGTTGTTCCCCTGGTGCACTTCTCCGTCGACTGGTGGCGGGGCCAGCATCCTTCCCGGACCGTGATTCGCCCGGAGGCCGGTCCGGCCCTGCCCGCCGAGATGCAGATCGTGTTGGGCGGCATGATGCTGGTGTTCACCTTGCTCTACCTGGTCCTGCTGGCACTGAGCGTCAGGGTGCTCAAGCTGGAAGCCGACGTCATGGAACTAGAGTCGCTGTCACTGGAGAACACGGTTCTGCGTTCCCGGCCGGCGGGTTAGTCTTACCTCGTGAGCGAGTCCTGCAGTCCCGGTGAAGTCCGCTGATGGACGGCCTTGGTTTCCTGGGTCTGGCCTACGGCTTGGTCTGGCTCGGAATTGCGCTGTTCCTTTTTTCGATTTCACGCCGGCAGCGGTCGCTCGAAAAGCGCATCGACGAACTCATCGCATCTGAAAAAAAGGACGCTTCCAAGTAGAGTGTCCGGAATGTTCGGCGGCCAAAAGGGCCTTCCAGCAGGTCGGCTATAATGCGCCCGTCACCGTCTCGAAGAAGGAAACCTCGACTTGAGTAAACAAGCTGAATCATCGATGACCTGGGTGAAGGCAATCATCCTTTCCACGATCATCACCGGTTTGCTGTTCATCTTTTTGGGCTTTCTGCCCTCGATGTTCCGCTACGGCTGGGACAACCGGGCCGAGGACATCGCCGGCGTGATCAACACCGTCACGGGTATCGAGTTCCAGGACCCCTACACCCTGGTGCGGATTCACGATGCCGTCTCCATGGGTCTTCAGACCTTCATCTTCGCCATCCCGATCGCAGCCACCTACATTCTGGGTGAGAGGCGCCGCCGGCGCCTGGGACTGAGGGGCAGCGAGGGCGTCAAGGGATACCTTCCCGGGAAATGACTGACCGATGAAGCTCCCGCAGGACCCCTTTAGCCAGAAGAACGACATTGAGAAGCCGCGCCTGCGCACCGACTACGTCATGCAGGACGTGGAAGGCTCCTGGCTCAAGTCCGTTCGCAAGCCCCCCCGGTACATCGGGCTTATTCCCGAACTGTGTATCCTCTGCGAGGGCTGCGTCGACATCTGTCCCTGGTACTGCATCTTCATGCTCACTCCGAACATCGTGGAGGAAGCAGGATCAGAGGAGATCGCCCGGGACATGAAGCCCAACGACATCTTGTTCGTGATCGATGACGACGCATGCACTCGGTGTCTGCTCTGCGTTGAGCGGTGTCCCACCGGGGCACTGACCATCGGAAGGCTGGAGGCCCAGAAGGCTCCCGCCCGTGCGATGGGCAAGGTCTCCGGCGCAGCGTCGTAGCAACCAAAAGACAGCAAGGAGAGCAGGTGGCGACGAAACTTAAAGAGCGGCTTGGTGGTCTGCGCCACCCCGGGGCCCTTGTAAAGGGTGCCTGGGATGGTCTTAGGGGCGGCCAGGTATGGCGTTCGATGTTCAGGCCCGGATCGATCATGCAGAAGGGCTACCAGGACTCACCTCGCAACCGCGCCTACGTGATCATGAACTCGGTCATCTACCACCTGCACCC
>DATLGP010000053.1:0-6656 GCA_035540395.1 Actinomycetota bacterium | reverse complement strand
GACCTGGGCAGGGGCATATTCCCGACGGTGCTGGGGGACCAGGGGGTGGTGGCCGCGCTGCGCACGTCGGCCAGCCGCCTGCCGATGAAGGTCCGGCTGGAGGTCGCTCCCGGGCTGGAGGAGAAGCGGTTCAGCCCCGCCATCGAGGGAACACTGTACTTCGTGGCAATGGAGGCCATGGCGAACGCTCAAAAGCACGCGCCCGAAGCCGAGTTGTCCATCAGCCTGCGGGTCGAACCCAAAGAGGTGATCTTGGAGATCTCGGATGACGGGCCCGGGTTCGACCGAGCCGAGAATCACAGCGGATCTGGTTTTCAGAATATGGCGGACCGGGTCAACGCGGTGGGGGGGTCAACCACCCTTTCCGCCGGTCCTGGCCAGGGGGTATCGATAGTGGCCCGGATTCCGCTCGACGCCTCGGGCGTCCCAGGCTAGTGGACGGTGGCCGACTCCCGAAGGTAGATGAGCACGGCCGCGACCCGGCGGTTGAGCTCGGCCTCCTCGGATAGCGCCAGCTTGGAGAAGACGGCGGCAATACGCTTCTCGACAGTTCCCAGGGAGACGCTCAACTCCTGGGACACCCGCGCGTTGTTCTTGCCTTCCGCCATCAGCCGCAGGACCTCCATCTCGGCCTGTGTGAGCCGGCTAAGGGCAGAACCCGGTTTGCGGGATCGGAGCTCCAGCAACCGCTCGACGATGCGGGGATCCAGGACCGAACCGCCGGCAGCCACCTCGTGCAGCGCCCTTACCAGCTGCGCCACGTCACCCACCCTGACCTTGTGCAGGTACCCGTAGCCGGCCACCCCTTCCTTCAGCAGAGCCCAGACGTAGCTCTCGTCGTCGTGCTGGCTCAGCACGACGACGCCGATCTCTGGGAACTCTGCCTTGATCTCGTGCGCAGCCTTGATCCCCTCCATCGTGAGGGTAGGAGGCATCCGGATGTCCATGAGAACCACCTCGGGACGCAGGCGGCGGGTCTGCTCGATAACGCTGTCGTAGTCCGCGGCCACCCCGACGACGTTTAGGCCGGCCTCGTCCAACAGGCGCCGGGTCCCCTCGCGCAGCAAGAACTGATCCTCTGCGATCAGCACGCTCAGTGGAGCGGCGGCGGGGTCAGCAGGTGTGACTTGGATGGCACCCCCCAATCCGGACGAGCAAGCTTGCTCCGCCCGAGGCGATCCGCACGCCGGCCCCCCGTCAGGGGGGCCAACGCAGTGCGGTTCCGTTGACTAGCATGGTAGACCACACAGGCTCCCCAGCGCCCCGTTGGGACACCCCCCTGTGGTCAAATGCTACCCGTTAACACCTCAGATTTGCCATGAGTGACCCGAGGATTCAGCGCTATCCCTGGCTGGGAACTGGGCAACCGACTAGTTGTTGCAGCCGATGCTTTCATCCGGCGGACCGGGCGACTACCCTGCTAGCCCCCAACCTGCAGGGTGGTTATCCCCCACCGGGGCAGACTGCTCGGACCAACCCGGCCCGGTCTGCAGCCGGTGAGGGCTGCTGTCAGAATGAGTGCGCCGCTCCGCGCCCCATTTTCCGGAAGGATCCGGGGGCGCAGTCCTGGACTAGAATTGGGTTTTACGAAGATGAGGTGAGCTGATTGGTTGAGCGTGGTACTGCCCGCGTGAAGCGGGGCCTGGCGGAGATGCTGAAGGGCGGGGTCATCATGGACGTCACCACCGCCGATGAAGCCAGAATTGCGGAGGAGGCCGGAGCCACGGCAGTCATGGCCCTGGAGCGGGTCCCGGCAGACATCCGCCGCGACGGCGGGGTGGCCCGGATGGCCGACCCGAACAAGGTGACCGAGATCATGTCGGCGGTCACAATCCCGGTCATGGCCAAGGCTCGCATCGGCCACTTTGCCGAGGCACAGATCCTGCAGTCGCTCGGAGTGGACTTCATCGACGAGTCCGAGGTTCTGACGCCGGCCGACGAGAGCTTTCACATCGACAAATGGAACTTCACGGTCCCGTTTGTTTGCGGCGCGACGAACCTGGGTGAGGCACTGAGGAGAATCGGCGAAGGTGCGGCGATGATCCGCTCCAAGGGCGAGGCGGGAACCGGAAACGTGGTGGAAGCGGTTCGCCACCTGCGGTCGATCACCGATGAGATTCGCCGGCTTAGCGTGTTGCCGGCGGAGCAGCTGATGACCCAGGCGAAGAACCTGGGTGCCCCGTTCGACCTGGTCAAGGAAGTCGCCGACACCGGCCGCCTTCCGGTTGTCCTGTTCTGCGCCGGCGGCGTCGCGACGCCGGCGGACGCCGCTTTGGTGGTGCAATTGGGAGCCGAGGGGGTCTTTGTCGGCTCTGGGATCTTCAAGAGCGAAGACCCTGCCCGGATGGCCCGGGCGGTGGTTGAAGCCACCACCTACTTCAACGACCCCGACGTCTTGGCCAAGGTCTCCCGGGGTCTGGGGGAGCCGATGAGAGGAGTGGATCTGCGGGACGTCCCGGCGGACAAGCTGCTGGCATCCAGGGGATGGTAGACCCCAAAATCGGGGTTCTTGCTCTCCAGGGTGACTTTGCGGAGCATCTTTCGGTCCTGGAGTCGCTGGGTTATCGGGGCCGCACGGTGCGCTCGTGCCTGGACCTTGCCGAGGTGGACGCCCTGGTCATCCCGGGAGGCGAGTCGACCACGATGCTGAAGCTGGTCGATCGGTACGACCTGAGGGACTCGCTGGTGAAGCGGGTGCACGGCGGCATGCCGGTCTTCGGCACGTGCGCCGGGGCGATAATCCTGGCCGACCGGGTCTCCGACGGCGAGCCGTCGCTCGGCGTGTGGCACCTGCAGGTTGAGCGCAACGCCTATGGCCGGCAGGCGGAGTCGTTTGAGGCCGACATTCCGGTCCACGGGCTGGACACCCCGGTCCGGGGAATTTTCATAAGGGCCCCGATCATCACCGACGCAGGGACCTCCACCGTGATGGCTACCTGGGAAGGCCGGCCGGTGCTGGTGCGCCGGGACAACCTGCTGGCCGCGACCTTCCATCCCGAGCTGGCCGGCGAGCCGAGGATTCACCGTTGGTTCGTCGAGAACCTTTGCGCAGAGGAGGATTAGAGCGTGTCGGGCCATTCCAAGTGGGCAACCACCAAACACCAGAAAGCGGTCAAGGACGCGCGCCGCGGCAAGCTGTTTGCCAAAACCATCCGGATCATCGAAGTCGCAGCGCGCGAGGGCGGCGGGAATCCCGACGCCAACCCCACTTTGTCCGATGCCATCGCAAGGGCAAGGGCGATCAGCATGCCGAACGACACAATCGAACGAGCGGTCAAGCGGGGAACCGGCGAGATGGAGGGGGTCAAGTACGAGACCCTCACCTACGAGGGATACGGTCCCGGCGGGGTGGCGGTCCTACTCGAGGTGCTGACCGACAACCGCAACCGGGCAGCGGCCGACGTCCGCCGGGTGTTCACCAAAAACGGCGGCACCCTGGGCGACCCGGGGTCGGTGGCCTGGATGTTCACCCGCAAGGGCGTGGTGCTGATTCCCCGCAACAGCGTGACCGAGGACGACCTGATGCTGGCTGCCATGGATGCCGGTGCGGACGACATCGCCGAGGACGGCGACTACTGGCAGGTGCTCTGTGCCCCCACCGAGCTGCAGCAGCTGAAAGACGCGCTGGCTGAAGCGGGGATCGAGCTGGAGTCGGCCCGCTTCTCCATGGAACCGAACGCCACGGTGCCGCTGGACCGGGAATCGGCGGACAAGGTGCTGAAGTTGATGGACGCGCTGGACGACGAGGACGACGTCCAGGAGATCTACTCGAACTTCGAGATCTCCGACGAGATCATGGCCGAGCTGAATGCCTGACAAGCTCAATAGGCTCTAACCGGGCTTAGCCGGCACCGGCGGCCCGGCACCCCCGGCGACGGAAATCCCACAACCTGTCCTGGCGGCTCGGTATCATTCCCCAAACATCTGTTCGATTGGGGAAAATCGTGAAGGTAGACAACGGGCCCCTTCGGGTGCTGGGCATCGATCCCGGGCTTACCCGCATGGGCTACGGCCTGGTGCAGGAACGCAGGGGCAGGCTCGAGGCCCTGACTTGCGGCACGCTGACCACCTCTCCCACCCAGGTCACCTCCACCAGGCTGATGATGCTGTTCGAGCAGCTGCGGCTGGTCCTGGAGGAGTGGCGGCCCGATGTCGTCGCCTGCGAGCGGCTGTTCTTCAGCGCAAACGCGGCGTCGGCGGTGCCGGCCGTGCAGGCCAGCGGCATCGCACTGCTGCTCGCGGCCCAATCCGGGCTGGTGGTCACCGAATACACCCCGTTGCAGGTGAAGCAGGCGGTCGTAGGCAACGGCAACGCCACCAAAAAGCAGGTCCAGTACATGGTCGGACGGCTGCTGGGTGGCCTCCTGCAGCCGGACACTGCCGATGCGGCCGACGCGCTGGGTGTTGCCATCACCCACCTCAGCTCCCGGCGTATCGCCGCGCTCCAGGCCAGCGGATGAGGGGCAGACGATGATCTCCTCGGTCAGGGGCACGGTCACCGAGCTCGGGCTGGGCGCCGTCGAGGTGGAGGTGAACGGAGTCGGATACTTCGTCCAGGTTTCCTCATCCACCCTGCGCACGCTGCGTCTGGGCGAGAAGGTGCGGCTGCTGACTCAGATGGTGGTCCGGGAGGACGCGCTTTCCCTGTACGGATTCCCGGACATTGAGCAGCGGGAACTGTTTCGCAGCCTGACCGGAGTCACCGGTGTGGGCCCCAAGCTCGCCCTCGCCGTGCTCGGCCACATGAAACCCGATGCCCTGCGGCGGGCAATTGCGTCGTCGGACGTCGACGCCCTGGTGGAGGTGCCGGGGGTCGGAAAGCGCAGCGCGCAGAGGATGATCCTGGAGCTGAAGAGCCGGCTGGGGATTGCGGATTCCGGCTACGAGGCTTCCGGCTCCAAGCTGGCCGAGGTGAGGGAGGCCCTGATCGGGCTCGGTTACGCCCCCGGCGAGCTGGGCGAGGTGCTGGAGGGCCTGAGTCACGAGGGGGACAAGATCGAGGACATGGTGAAGGCAGCCTTGAAGGCGCTGTCCAAAGTATGAGCGACCCGATGCCCAGAGGTGTTCTGGCCGGCGGCCAGGACGCCGAGGAGGAGGCTATCGAGTGGTCGCTGCGCCCCACCCGGCTGACCGAGTTCGTCGGCCAGTCCGCAACCAAGGAGCATCTTGCGATCATCCTGGAGGCGGCCAAGGGCCGGGGGGAGTCGCCGGACCATCTGCTTTTTGCCGGCAGCCCGGGACTGGGCAAGACCACCCTGGCGAACATTGTTGCGTCGGAGCTCGGCGCGGGTCTCAAGTCCACCTCGGGCCCTGCCCTGGTCCGGGCGGGGGACCTGGCGGCGATCCTCACGAACCTGCAGGAAGGCGATGTCTTCTTCATCGACGAGATCCACCGCCTGGCCCGGCCGGTGGAGGAGATCCTCTACGCCGCGATGGAGGATTTCGGGCTGGACCTGGTGGTGGGCAAGGGCCCGGCGGCCCGCTCCATCCGCCTGGAGTTGCCCCGGTTCACCCTCATCGGCGCAACCACCAGGACCGGGCTGCTTACCTCGCCCCTGCGGGACCGTTTCGGATTCCTGGGCCGCCTGGACTACTACGAGAACCGGGAGCTTCTTTTGATCCTCAAACGCTCGGCAAGCCTGTTGGAGGTGAACGTCGCCCACGATGCGGCGGTGGAGATCGCCGGGCGGTCTCGGGGCACGCCCCGCATCGCCAATCGCCTGCTCCGGCGGGTACGCGACTACGCCCAGGTCCGGGCGGACGGGCAGGTCACCCTGGAAGTGGCAAGGGATGCCCTTTCGCTGTTTGAGATCGACCCGGAGGGGTTAGACAAGGTGGACATGGCCATTCTCCACGCCCTCATCCAGCGCTTCCGGGGTAAGCCGGTGGGTCTCAGCACGCTAGCCGTGGCGGTGGGGGAGGAACCCAACACCCTGGAAGAGGTCTACGAGCCCTACCTGCTGCGGAAGGGTTTCATGGTCCGGACCCCCAGAGGCCGGCAGGCCACTGCTCCGGCATACGAGCACCTCGGCCTGCTCGAGGCAGCGGACCGCCTGGTGTAATGGAGCCGGCCACCTTCGGCAAGGTTCTGCTGCTCATCGGGGTGGTTGCTCTGATCGCCGGCGGGATCTTCATGTTGATGGGCAGGATGGGGGTGGGGTCGATGCCCGGCGACCTGCGCTTCGGCCGCGGAAACGTCAGGTTCTACTTTCCGATCGGCACCAGCATCGTGCTGTCGATAATCCTGACCGTGCTGCTCAACCTGTTCCTGCGCCGGGGTCGCTAGACGCCGGCTAAGGCTCGTCGTGGATCCGGACCGCTGCTTCTTCGGCCGTCAGGCCCATCCCGGGCTCGGCGGCTCGGCTTGCCACTTCCTCGGCGGTCGTGTCCAGCTGGTCGATTTCGGATTCCGGTGCCACCAGCCTTCCCGAATGCTCCGGTTGGGGCGCCATCGGCTCCGGCTCTTCCTGGGCGATGCGCTCGTCAAGGGTCTCGCCTTCGGCCTCCTCGGCCGCGGTGACGCGCCCGTAGACGGGCCCCGGCTCGTCTCCGGGCATGGCCATCGCCTGGTCGGCATTGTTGCCCGAGGTCCGGGGCGGCGGTCCTTCGATGGTGTCGGGGATGCCGTGGTTATCGGGCGAGAGGTCCGGGGGTAG
>DATLGP010000052.1:0-1892 GCA_035540395.1 Actinomycetota bacterium | reverse complement strand
CAACCTGTCCCGGCTGGCCGAGCTGCACCAAAACCACTGGCTGGTCCTCACCGGCTGCCGCAAGGGTGCCGTCCCCCGGGCACTGGTGAACGACGGAGAACAGGCCGCCCGCCGGGCGCTGGCCGACCTGGTTGCCTGGTTCGGCCAGGACAACGTGGCGGTGGAGATCTGGGACCACGGCTTCCCGTTGGACTCAGACCGCAACGACGGCCTGGCCGACCTGGCCGCCCGGTCACACCTGCCACTGGTCGCCACCAACAACGTCCACTACGCCACCCCGGCCGACTGGCAGCTGGCCAACGCCCTGGCGGCGGTGCGGGCCCGCAGGTCGCTCGACGAGATCGAGGGCTGGCTGCCCCCTGCCCCCACCGCCCGCCTGCGCTCCGGCAAGGAGATGCAGCAGCTGTTCGCCCGCTACCCCGGGGCGGTCCAGACGGCGGCCGAGCTGGGGCTGTCCTGCGCCTTCGACCTGTCGCTGGTCGCCCCCAAGCTGCCGGACTTCCCGGTCCCCGACGGCCACACCGAGATGAGCTGGCTGCGCCACCTGACCTACGAAGGCGCCGCGGTTCGCTACGGGCCGAGAAGGAACGAGCGGGTCCCCGGCGCCTACCGCCAGGTCGAGTACGAGCTGGACCTGATCGACCAGCTCGGCTTCCCCGGCTACTTTTTGATTGTCTGGGACATCGTCCAGTTCTGTAAGCGCTCCGACATCCTGTGCCAGGGCCGGGGGTCGGCCGCCAACAGCGCAGTCTGCTACGCCCTGGGGATCACCAACGCCGACGCCGTCGCCCTGAAACTCCTGTTCGAGCGCTTTCTGTCGCCGGAGCGGGACGGCCCGCCCGACATCGACCTGGACATCGAGTCCGACCGCCGGGAGGAGGCCATCCAGTACGTCTACGAACGCCACGGCCGCCAGCACGCGGCGCAGGTGGCGAACGTGATCACCTACCGGAGCAAGTCGGCGGTGCGGGACATGGCCAAGGCGCTCGGCCACTCCCCCGGCCAGCAGGACGCCTGGTCGAAGCAGATCGATGGGTGGGGGCCGCTGTCGGCCAACACCGACACCGACGTCCCGGCGCCGGTGATGGAGCTGGCCGCCAAGCTGCAGAACTACCCCCGGCACCTCGGCATCCACTCCGGCGGCATGGTGATGTGCGACCGTCCGGTGATCGAGGTCTGCCCGGTGGAGTGGGCCCGCATGGAGAACCGCTCGGTGCTGCAGTGGGACAAGGAGGACTGCGCCGCTGCCGGGCTGGTCAAGTTCGACCTGCTCGGGCTGGGGATGCTGTCGGCGATCCACTACTGCATCGACCTGATCCGCGACTACCACGGGGTCGAGATCGACCTGGCAGCCCTCCCCCAGGACGACGCGGTCTACGAGATGCTCTGCCGGGCCGACACCGTGGGCGTGTTCCAGGTGGAATCCCGGGCGCAGATGGCGACGCTGCCCCGGCTCAAGCCGAAGTGCTTCTACGACATCGTGGTCGAGGTGGCGCTCATCCGTCCCGGCCCCATCCAGGGCGGCTCGGTCCACCCCTATATCCGCCGGCGCAACGGCAAGGAGCCGGTGACCTACCTGCACCCGCTGCTCGAGCCGTCACTGAAAAAGACCCTCGGCGTCCCGCTGTTCCAGGAGCAGCTGATGCAGATGGCGATCGACGTCGCCGGGTTCACCGCCGCCGAGGCCGACAAGCTGCGCCAGGCGATGGGGTCCAAGCGCTCGGTCGAGCGGATGGAGGCGTTGAAAGCCCGCCTCTATGCCGGGATGGAACAGCGGGGGATCACCGGATCGATCGCCGACCAGATCTGGGACAAGCTGGTCGCCTTCTCCAGCTTCGGGTTCCCCGAGAGCCACTCGGTGAGCTTCGCCTACCTGGTCTACGCCTCGTCGT
>DATLGP010000051.1:0-4412 GCA_035540395.1 Actinomycetota bacterium | reverse complement strand
GGATTTCCCCGCTATACCCCCACGCCCCACCTGCACGAGGGCACCGACATCTTTGCCGCATTCGGCACCCCGATCGTGACCTCGGAGCCCGGCCGGGTCATAAAGCAGGGCACCGCCGGCGCCGGCGGCATTTCGGTCTGGGTGCGCGGGGACAGCGGCATGGCGTACTACTACGCGCACCTGCAGAGCTGGGCGAGGGACCTGGCGGTGGGCCAGCGGGTTGAGAAGGGGCAGGTGATCGGTTTCGTGGGCGACTCCGGCAACGCCGAAGGGGGTTCACCGCACCTTCACTTCGAGATGCACCCCGGCGGAGCGCCCGGAACGCCGGCCCGCGACCCCAAACCGTTCCTCGACGACGCTCTGCGGCAGGCGGAAGAACAAGCCTTAGCGTACGTCCAGGGCAACTTTGGCGACGTGGGAGGCGGTATCCCGAACACCGCCGGACGGACGGTGCTGCCGGGCATCGTCGTGACCAAGGAGGTGGACAAGCTCCTGCAGGGGGCGGCGATCCAGGCGCCCGAGGACGTCATGTGGTTCTCGATGATGGACCCCACGCTGGGAGGCCTGGGTCTGGCCCGCCAGAGCGCGGCCTCGGGGGTGCCCGAGCAGGCTCTGCTTTCCGAAGAAGAAAAGCTAGAGGCTCAGCGCCTGGACGACGTGCGAAATGCCGTCAACACGACATCGCAGAAGGTGGCCAACCTCCAGGCAGGGCCGGCCGACCAGAGCATGGTGGTGGTGGGCCCGGTGAGGCAGGCCCTTATTCGCTAGGGCGGCCAAACCGGTCCGGGCTGCGTCTCAATCTCCCGGCGTACCCAGCAGATCGGCTATCCGGTCGGCGGTCTTTCGCAACTCGTCCGGATCCGCCTTCGATGAGGTTCCGGGGGGAACCAGGGCATCGTCGGCCCACCTGGGGATCAGGTGAAGATGCAGGTGGTCGACCGTCTGCCAGGCGGCCCGCCCGTTGGACTGTAGGAGGTTCATACCTTCGGCCCCCACCGTGTCGCGCAGGGCGGGAGCCAGCCGGTGCGCCGCTCTCATTACTGCCTCCGCGTCCTCGGAGCTGACATCCCATATCGTCGCCGCATGGTTCCTGGGAATCACGAGCGAGTGTCCCCGGGCCCAGGGAAAGATGTCGAGGATCGCTATCACCGAGTCGTCCTCGTAGATCCTGACGCCGGGCGCGGTGCCGGCAACGATCTTGCAGAAAATGCATTCCGCCTCGGTCATCGGTCTACCGGTAGTTGGTGAACTGCAGCGGTATGCCGAAGTCCTCTTCCTTCAGCGCGGCGATCACCGCCTGCAGGTCGTCCCGCGACTTCGAGCTGACCCTCAACTGGTCCCCCTGCACCTGGCTTTGAACCCGGTGACCCAGCCCCTTGATGAACTTGTTGATGGTGCGGGCCTTCTCGTCGGATATGCCGTGCACTATGTCGATGGTCTGCTTGAAGTTGGATCCGCCCGCGGGCTCGATCTTTCCTTCCGACAGAGCTTTCAGCGACACGTTTCGGCGAACCATCTTCTCCTTTAGCACCTCAACCGCCGCCTGCACGCGCCCCTCGGAGCTGGACCGGACCTCGATGTGCTCCGACTCGTGCTTGATCTCGGTTCCGGTGTTTTTGAAGTCGAATCGCTGGGTGATCTCCCGCCGGGTTTGGTCGACGGCGTTCATCACCTCCTGCTGATCCACTTCACTGACCACGTCAAAAGATGCCTGTGCCAAGCTGCCCCCAAAAATCGAAGTGCCGTGTTGCTTTATCCTAATGCTGCGAGGGCCGTCAGACCCTCTATCAAGGTAGGGGCGGCAAATCCGCCGCCATGCCTCTCCGGTGGGATACCTAAGTGGCCAAAGGGAGCCGGCTGTAAACCGGTTGCGCAAGCTTCGGAGGTTCGAATCCTTCTCCCACCACTGTTAGATGCTTATTCGAACTGGGGCGTAAAAGGACCCGCCCCCAGCGGCCGGCTCCCGGCTTCAGCCCTCCAGGTCCGGTTCGTGGAAGTGTTCGAGGATTGCCCGGCGGGCCGTCCCGCGGAGCCGGACCGCGTCCTCCCATTCCGGCCCGGAGGCCCTTACCGGCTCGGAGATGATTACCTCGATGGGCGCCCTTCGGGGGAAGCGTGCGGTTCCCCGTAGGACGGTTTCGGTGCCCCGGATGGTGATGGGGACCACCGGCAGGCCCGTTTCGGCCGCCACTGAAAATGCCCCCATACGGAACGGTTGCAGACCGGGGCGCCGGCTCATGCGGCCCTCAGGGAAAAAGACCACAGTCGCTCCCCGGCGAGCCGCCGCCAGCAGGGGTTGGGCGGCCCCCGCAGCCTTTGCCCGGTCCCGCCGCTCGGTGAACAACGCCCCCAGGCGCGTGAGGAAGATGCGGGTGAGGCGGCGCCGGGCAAAGACCTCGGCCGCCACGAACACCAGCCGTTGCGGGAGGACGGCGGCGAGGACGAAGCCGTCCAGCATGCTGGAGTGGTTGGACACCACTATGTTCGGCTCGCGGGGCAACAGGTCCCGGCCCTGGACCTGCGGACGCAGGCCGGCCAGGCGCAGGACCAACCGGGCCGCCCGGCGCAGGACCATCCAGCGCAGACCTAGACCCGGCAGCAGCGCCATCAGCAGCCAGATCAGCGGGGCACTGACGGCAAAGACGGCCCATGCCCGGACGGCGTAGGCCAGTTCCCGGAGCCGTCCCGGAGCGCGCTGGATCCCCCCTTGCATTGCCGACCGGATCAGGCCGGCGACCTGGCGCCACATGGGCTTGTCGGAGGACTCGAGGTTGCCTTCCTCGTAGAGGCGCCGGCAATCCGCCCGCCGGATCTTGCCGCTGGAGGTCTTGAGGACGGTGCCGGGCGTTGCCAGCACCACGTCGTCGGGGGCCGAGCCCAGTAGTTCGACCGAGGCGCTGGTGATCTCCTGCGCCATGACCTGCTTTTCCCCGGGATCCTGCTGCCTGGTCTCGGCTACCACCACCAGCCGCTCGGGACCGCCGTCCCCACCCCGGGCACCGAAAACGGCAACCCGGCCCTTGCGGACTCCCGCCACCTCTCCTACGGCCTGTTCGAGCTCCTGGGGGTGGATGTTGCGGCCGGCCCGGATGATCATGTCCTTGGCCCGGCCGGTGACGTAGAGATCGCCGTCGGCGAAGTAGCCCAGATCACCGCTGTCCAGCCAGCCGTCCCGCAGCAGTTTGTCGGTCGCCTCCGGGTTGCGGTGGTACCCCGAGGTGACCGAGGGGCCGGTGAAGTGGATCTGTCCCTGCCGGCGGTCGGGCAGCGCCCGGCCCTGCGGGTCGGTTATGCGGACCTCGTGGCCTGACAGGGGGCTGCCGCAGGAAACGAAATGCAGGGGGTGCTCTTCGTCGCCGGCGGCCGGCCGGGCCTCCCCGGAACGCAAGAACGGCTCCCGGGACACTGCGTCGATCACCGGTTCCCGCCCCAGGGGCGGGAAGGTCAGCCCCAACGAACTCTCCGCCAGCCCGTAAACCGGTGCCATCGCTTCCGGCCGGAACCCGTAAGGCTCGAAGCGTTCGGTGAAGCGGCGCAGGGTTTGGGGGCTGACCGGTTCGGCTCCGTTGAACGCCACCCGCCAGCTGCTCAGGTCGATGCCGGACATCTCTTCGTCGGTGATCCGGTTGAGGCATAGCTCAAACCCGAAGTTGGGGGAGGCCGAGATGGTTCCCCCCTGCTCGTAGATTGCCTGGAGCCACCGGACCGGACGGCGCAGAAACGAGGTGGGGGGCATTACTACCAGGGGAATGCCGTAGTAGAGGCTGCCGAGCCAGGCACCGATCAGACCCATATCGTGGTAGAGGGGCAGCCAGCTCACGAAAACGTCCTCGCGGCCCGCACCCACCTCGGCGGCCCGGCCCATTGCCCGAATGTTGGCCAGCAGATTGGCATGGGTGAGCATCACTCCCTTGGGGGCACCGGTGCTTCCCGAGGTGTACTGGAGCAGGGCCAGATCGTCCGGCCGGGCGGCCGGGGCCCGGCTGCCCGGAGGACCTGATTCCATCTCTTCGGCGGTAGCCACATGGTTGAGATCGGGCACTGCCAGCCGGAGCTGGCGGGCGACGAGGCGCGCTTCGGGAACGGTGATCAGCAGCCGGACCTGAGCGTTGTCGAGAATGGCTGCCTGCCGCAGTAGGTGATCCTCCAGCTGGGCGCGCCGGTGGGGAGGGTAGATCGGGACCGGGACGGCGCCGGCCAGCAAAATTCCCAGGAATGATTGGAAGTACCCGCGGCCGGTGGGCAGCATCAGGGCGACCCGGTCCCTGGGACCGATACCGCGATCCGCCAGGCTGCCGGCAACCCGGCGAGCCGCGGAACTCAGGGACCTGAACGAAATCTCTTCGAAGTCGTTGTCCGACTGCAGTACCCGAAGGTGGGTCCTTTCGGGCTGGCTGCCGAGGTGCCAATCC
>DATLGP010000050.1:0-4721 GCA_035540395.1 Actinomycetota bacterium | reverse complement strand
CCACCAGGGTCCGCCCGTCCTCCAGCCTCACCGAGGTGGAGCGCAGCTCGCGCCGCCGGGGGTGATGGATCGTAAACTCGTGTTCCCCCGCGCCTGCGAGCTGGGCCGGGAGCAGGTCGCGAGGGCTGCGGCCGAACATGTCGTAGGCGGCCTGGTTGGCGTAGATCACCTTTCCGTAGGTGTCGCCGAGCACCACCCCCTCCCGCATGGAAGTGAGGATCTGCTCCCGCAGCCCGGTCTCCGCTCTCAGCTCGTCGATCACACCCGCCAGTTCCTCCGCCATCCCGTTGATTGCTTCCGACAGGCGTACTGATTCGGCCGGGCCTGAGGGGGTGACCCGGTCCGAGTGTCCCCTGGCGATCCGGGCGAGGTCCAGGGCGAGCAGTTCGAGTGAGCCGGAGATCCACTTGGCGACCAGGGAGGAAGCGGCCAGCGTGGCCACCAGGGTGGCGGCGATCACCAGCAGGAAGGGCCCCCTCATCGGTCCGAGGCGGCCTGCCGATACCGCATAGAGGGCCATAGTGCCCAGCCCAACCACCGCAAGCTGAACCCACATCAGGCGGGACCGTAGATTCGGTTTGCGCCTCATTTCGGCTGTACGCGAAATCGATAGCCAATGCCGCGCACGGTGACGATGTAGGTGAAGGCGGAAGGTTGTTCCACCTTTCGTCTCAGGTTCTTGATGTGGGTATCGATCGTGCGGGTATCGGTCATCTTGTCGTAGCCCCATACCTTCTCGGCAAGCTCGGCCCGGGAAAGCAGCCTGCCCGGTTCGGCCGCCAGGGTGGCCAGAAGCGTCAGCTCCTTGGGCCGCAGATCGATCTCGCTGTCACCCACCCAGCACCGAAAGTCGCGGGCGACTATCCGCAAGTCGCCGAAAACCAGTTCGGGCGGCGCGCCGTTGCGCAACGCCTCCACGCGGGACCGGCGCAGCAGGGCCTTGACCCGGGCCACCAGCTCACCCATCGAGAACGGCTTGGCGAGGAAGTCGTCAATGCCGGATCCGAAGCCTTGGATCCGCACCGCCTCCTCGGAGCGAGCGGTCAACATGAGGATGATCAGGTCCTTGCGCCGCTGGCGGATCTCGCGAGTGATCTGCAGGCCGTCGATGCCGGGCAGCATGAGGTCGACGATCATCATGGAGACCTCGGCGGCATTCGCTTTGGCAAGCCCGGTCTCACCATCCGCGGCGACCTCTACGTCAAAGCCCTCGCGCCTCAGGTTGTACGCAAGCATCTCGCACATGGTGGGATCGTCCTCTACCACCAGCAGCTTCGGCACGTTTGCCTCCGAAGTTCAGGAAGAGTTCAGATAAAGACCACCTTAGCAGCGGAATGCCTGCTTAGGCTCTTGACCAATGCGTTCGATCAGGTCCTCCAGCGGCTCATGATTGCGGCTCACCGGTACCTGCCGGCGCCGACAGGCAACCGGCGAGAGAGGCACAAACGACCGATGGGCAACCCGCCACGATCCGGCCGGTTGCTCGCCGCGACACTGGTTCTGGTGGCGGCGGCATCCGCATGCGGGCGTGCTGCGGTTGACGACGGATTGACCGGGAACATCGTGATCTCCGGATCCTCCACGGTAGAGCCGATCTCGATCGGGGTCGCGGAAAGGTTCTACGACGTCGCGCCGAACGTCAACATCGCCATCGACGGGCCGGGAACCGGCGACGGCTTTGAGCTTTTCTGCCGGGGAGATATCGACATTTCCAACGCTTCTCGAGCGATCTCCCAGCCGGAGATTGCCGCCTGTGAGCAGGCCGGCATTACCTACCTGGAGCTCAAGGTGGCCAACGACGGAATCGCCGTGCTGACCTCGCCCCGAAACGAGCGGACAAGCGATTGTCTGTCCTTCTCCGACATCTACGCACTGGTGGGACCCGAATCCCAGGGCTTCAACAACTGGAGCGCCGCCAATTCCCTCGCACAGCAACTGGGCAACAACAAAGCCGCGCCTTTCCCCAACGCTCCGCTGGCTGTCACCGGACCCGGCGAGGAATCGGGCACCTACGACAGCTTCATCGAGTTGGTCATCGAAGACCTCGCCGAGGCGCGGGGCCACGAGGCCCAGAGCCGCCCCGACTACCAGGCGTCCGGAGACGACAACGTCATCGTCCAGGGTATCCAGGGATCCGACACATCGTTCGGTTGGGTAGGTTACGCCTTCTACGATGCCAGCCGGGACCGGTTGAAGGCGTTCCGGGTCGCCGGCGAGGACGGGGCCTGCGTTGCTCCCACCCCCGAAACGATCGCCGACAATTCCTACCCGATCTCCCGGCCCCTGTTCATCTACGTGAACCTGGAAAGGCTCGAGGCGAACCCGGCGCTGCAGGAGTTCGTCGCACTCTACGTAAGCGACGACGGGCTCGCCACGGCAACCGAAGCGGGATACGTGGAACTGAACGACGAGGAAGCGCGGGCCACCGCCGAGGCATTCGAGGCCCGCGCCGGGACCGGCTCCGCAGATGAGTAGAGCCATCAGGCAATCGGACTGGCTCCGTGCGGTGACCGGCTCTGCCCGTCATCGCCCTGCACCGAGCTCCGGCGCCGCCGGCAACTGGAGAGCCACTTGATCCGACCGCCGGCCGGGGACGGCTTCGGCCTTGCGTCGCTGCGCGGCGAACCACGCCGAGTCCGCAAGGAGAAGCTGATCCGGACCGCATTCATGGGCACCGCCGCCCTGTCCATAGTGGTCAGCGTCCTGATAGTCCTGACCCTTGCCCAGGAAACCCTCACCTTCGTCACCGGGGTGGAGTTCTCCGCGCTCTGGAGCGAGGGATGGTTCCCCCGGCGAGGTCTGTACGACATCCGGACGATCTTCGTCGGAAGCGTTCTGGTGACGGCTATCGGAATGCTGGTCGCGGCTCCGCTCGGGATGGGGGCCGCCGTCTACCTGGCTGAGTACGCCAGGCCCGGGGTTCGGCGGGTCGTCAAACCGGCGTTGGAGATCCTGGCCGGCATCCCCAGCGTGGTGGTGGGCTTCTTCGCTCTCACCTGGGTCTCGCCCCAGATCGTCCAGCGCCTAAACGAGCAGGCGACGCTTTTCAACCTGGCTGCTGCCGGGATAGGCGTGGGAATTCTGGTGACTCCCCTGGTGGCGTCGATAGCGGAGGACGCAATGAAGGCGGTCCCGCGATCGCTGCGCGAGGCGTCGTATGGGATGGGGGCCCGAAAGGTCACCACCTCGGTTCGGGTCGTGATTCCTGCGGCAGTTTCCGGCCTGGTTGCCGCCTTCATCATCGGAATCTCCCGGGCGATCGGCGAGACCATGGTGGTCGCGATCGCAGCGGGAGCGAGCGGCGGGTCCCTGTTCGGGTGGAACGTCTTCGACCGGGGGCAGACGATGACCGCTGCGATGGCCTCGATGGCGGGCGGCACCGACGCGGTGAAAGGGGCCGGCTTGACCTTTCAAAGCCTGTTTTTCGTAGGGGCGCTGTTGTTCGTGATCACCCTGTCGCTGAACCTGTTCGCCGGCCGGTTCGTGCGCCGGGTCCGCCAGAAGTATTGAGTCCATGCAGGAGGTTTGAGACATCACTGTAGACACCAAGCCGCTGACCAGCTCGCCGGAGTACGTCCGCCGCAGGCTGCAGGGACACCGGTTCGACGCGGCGGGTCTGATATTTAGGATGCTCTTGCTGGGTGCCCTCTCGATTACCCTGCTGCTGCTGGTCACCTTGCTCTACAGCGTCCTGACCGAGGGCTGGGGGATCCTGTCCACCAGGCTCGGCGACTTTTTGACCGGCAGGTTGGCGATCTCCCCCGCCCGGGCCGGCATCAGTCAGGGTCTGAGGGGCACCTTCTTCATCGGGGTCTTCGTGGTCCTCATTGCCTTCCCCCTGGGGATCGGCGCCGCCATCTACCTGGAGGAGTACGCCCCGAGATCCCGCTTCACCCGGCTCATCGACGTCAACATCCGGAATCTGGCCGGGGTGCCCTCGGTGGTGTACGGGCTGCTGGGCTTTGCGATCTTCGTTCGGGCGCTGCGGTCCATCACCGGCCCTGAGGCCAACGGCGCCACGGTGATATCGGCCGGCCTGACCCTGGCGATCCTGGTGCTGCCGATCGTCATCATCACCTCGGCTGAAGCCATCCGAGCGGTGCCCGACAACCTGCGGGAGGCGGGGTTCGGAGTCGGCGCGACCCGTTGGGAGGTCGTCCGCAGCCACGTCCTTCCCTACGCCGGGCCGGGCATCCTGACCGGGACCGTGCTGTCGCTTGCTCGAGCCCTGGGCGAGGCGGCGCCTTTGATCCTGGTAGGGGCCACCACGGGGTTCCTGACCGAAGGAGACAGGTACACCCTGGCCTCCCTGCAGGAGCGGTTTACGGCGATGCCGATAGTGATCTACACCTGGGCCGGAAGGCCCCAACCCGGTTTTAGAAGCGCCACCGCAGCTGCGATTGTGGTGCTTTTGGTGGTGGTACTGTTGGCGAACACGGTCGCCATCCTGTTGCGCAACAAGTACGAGAAGAGGAGATGAGCGACATGGCGCCCGAGACCAACCTGCAGCCGGTTTCTACGTCGTCTGCCCCGCGAACCAGGCTGGACATCAAGCGCTCGGAGTCCGATGTGCCCCTGACACCGCCCCAAGATGTCGAGGTTTTCGAGGCAAACGACCTTTCGGTCTACTACGGTGCCTTTCGGGCCGTTCGCAACGTGAACATGACCGTCTGCGAGCGACAGATCACCGCATTCATCGGGCCCTCCGGCTGCGGCAAGAC
>DATLGP010000049.1:0-2426 GCA_035540395.1 Actinomycetota bacterium | reverse complement strand
AGAATCGCGTCGCGCCCCGACGCCGCCCGCCGAACGTGTTCGACCACCGGGCCGGGTTCGATGCAGACACCCTCCATCCGGGCCGCCACCAGCGGGGCCAGCGGCGCCTTCAGCGAGTACAGGTTGACCCGGTCGGGTCGCTCGTCCAGCCCGCTCAGCGTCACCAGCCGCATGGTGTCGCCTTCCGGGTCGTCCGCTGCGTGGCCGCTTTGCACCGGCTTGGAAACGCCGGCATCCAACCCTTCGGCTCGGAGGGCGCCCGCCAGACCGGCGGTCACTATCGTCTTGCCGACTCCGGTGTCGGTTCCGGTGACGAACAGGCCCCTCATCGCTCGGTCACCTCGCGAATTGCCCGCAGCAGAATGGCGGTCATGTCCTGCAGGTCCTCCGGTTCGGCAGCCGGCGGAGGCATGAAGACGACGACGTCGCCCAGGGGCCGGGTGATCATCCCCAGTTCCCGCGCTCTTCGGCATACCTGCGCCCCGATGGCCAGCTCCCAGGGGTAGGGCCGCGCGGTCTGCCGGTCCTCCACCAGCTCAATCCCCACCATCAGTCCCTGCTGCCGGACGTCACCCACGTGGTCCAGGGCGGCCACCGGCTTCAGCTGGTCGGCCACCTGGGCCGCCAGGACCTGCACCCGCTCGACCAGCCGGTCCTTTCGAAACAATTCGAGGCTCGCCAGTGCGACCGCGCAGCCCAGCTGGTTTCCGGTGAACGAGTGGCCGTGGAAGAACGTCTTCAGTTCCAAGTGTTCGCCCCAGAAGGCGTCGTAGATCCGGTCGGTGGTCAAGGTGGCGGCCACCGGCAGGTACCCCCCGGTCAGGCCCTTGCCTATCGCCAGAATGTCCGGCGCCACCGCTTCGTGCTCACAGGCGAACATGCGTCCTGTGCGGCCGAACCCGGTGGCCACCTCGTCGGCCAGCAGGAGCACATCGTGCTGCCGGCTGAGCTGCGCCAGGCCGGCCAAAAAGCCGGGAGGCATCGTCACCATACCCGCGGCCCCCTGCACCAGCGGCTCGACCACCACGCAGGCGATCCGGTCCGCCTTGCGCTCCAGAATCCCGGCAACCGCCGCCAGGCCGGCCCGGCAACACTCCTGCTCGGAGCCGTCGAACCGGTAGGCGTTGGGATAGGGGGCCCGTTCCACCGGAAAGAGCAGGTCCCCGAACTCGTCGTGAAACAGATCGATCCCCCCCAGGCTCATCGCTCCGACGGTATCCCCGTGGTAGGCGTTGCGGAAGCTGAGAAATCCGCTCTTTTGCGGCCTGCCCAGCCGGCGCCAGTAGGCATACGCGATCTTCAGTCCGATCTCGACCGCGGTCGCGCCGCTGTCCGAGTAGAAGACCTTGTTCAGCCCGGCGGGGGCTATGCCGGCCAGCCCGGCCGCCAGCTCGATCGCCGGCACGTTGCCCATGCCGAGCAGAGTTGAGTGGGCGATCATGCCGAGCTGCGCGGTAATCGCCTCGTTCAGCTCCCGGCGGTTGTGGCCGTGGATGTTCACCCACAGCGAGGAGTTGCCGTCCAGGTAGGAGTTGCCCTCCACGTCGTAGAGGCGCACTCCCTCTCCCCGCTCGATCACCAGCGGGCCGGCTTCCAGATACCCCTTCATCTGGGTGAAAGGGTTCCAAAGGTGCCGCCGGTTGAGGCCGGCAAGATCGGTACGGGAGGCGTCTAGACTCACAGTTTCCCGATCGTACCTAGTTCGCATCCAATCGGCAGGAGGCATCTACGGCGACCCTGGTGCTGATTCACGGTTCGTGGCACGGCGCCTGGTGCTGGGACCAGGTGGCCGCCCTCCTGCGGGAGAGGGGCCACACGGTGGTGATCCCCGAGCTGCCGGGCCACGGCGGAGACACCACGCCTGCGGCCGGGCTCACGCTGCGCGCGTACACCGATTCGATCGGCGCCGTGCTGGCGGCGCGCGGAGAGCCGGTGGTGCTGGTCGGCCACAGCTTCGGCGGAGCGGTCGCATCCCAGACCGCCGAACTGCACCCGGAAGCGGTCCGTTCGCTGGTATCGGTATGCGGGTTCTTGCTGCGCGACGGGCAATCGGTGTGGAGGCACGGGTTTGCCTCGCCCCGGGGGGCGGGGGCGAACGCCTCGGTGCTCTCCCCCGGCAACCTGCTGGTCAGCGAGCGGGACGGCCTGGTCGACGTCGACCGCTCGGTGGTCGAATACGGCTTTTATCCCGACTGCTCGCCCGGCACCCGGCGCAGAGCGCTGGACCGCTGGAGACCGGAGCCGCTGGGCCCGCTGAGGACGCCCCTCGCGCTTACCGACGACCGGTTCGGCCGGATCGCCCGGGCCTACGTTCGCTGCCTGGAAGACCGGGTGGTCCCGCTCGCCTCCCAGGAGCGAATGTGCCGCATCACGGTCTGCGATCGGGTGGTCGACATGCAGTCCGGGCACCTTCCGCTGCTGTCGGC
>DATLGP010000048.1:0-7575 GCA_035540395.1 Actinomycetota bacterium | reverse complement strand
GCGGATGCCGGTACCGCCTCGGACAAGGGCGATGCCCAGGCAGCCGAATCTGCGGCGCCCCCGGCCACGGAGGGCCAACGACCCACCGTTCCGTTCAGCGAACGCAGATCCCGGACTCCTCGCAGCCGCAAGGCAGCCCCTGCTTCCGACGGCGGCGAGGATGCACCCGGCTCCGCGTCCGGCAAGGGTTCTTCCGCCGATGCGCCGTCCGCGTCTTCGGCGGCGGATTCCGCTTCGGGCTCCCCGGCCGATTCTTCCGAGGACACGGCTGCGCCCAGCCGGTCGACAAGGCCTCGCCGGCGCAGAAGCCGTTCGGGCGGCGGCGCGGGCTCGGCCCCGGGGGAGACGGCTTCCGAAGCCGCACCTGCTGCAGACGATGCCGCGGCGGCGTCGGTGCCGGCCGCCGAGGGACCGGGCGCTCCAGAGGAGTCGGGCCCGGCCGACCCGGACGCCGAAGGCGGCGAGCCGGGACAGTCCGGAAACGTGGCCACCACTCCCCGCACCAGAAACCGCAGACGGCGCTCCCGCAGCCGCGGGGGCGGGTCCGGCGGTACCGACCAGTCCGCCGGCCGGCCCAACGGCTCCGAGCCTACGGGGGAGGCGGCCTTGGAGCCCAACGGAGCTGGAACAGCGGCGGCCGCCACGGTTCCGGCATTGGCCGACGCGCCCCCGGACGGACGTCAAGGATCCGCGTCGGGCAGAGGCCGGAAGCGACGTACCAGCCGGCGGCCCCGTCTGGAGCACATCGCCCCGCTCGGCCCCCGCAAGATGCTCGTCACCACCGGAGAAAGCCGCAGCCAGATCGGAGTTCTGGAAGGACGGGAGCTTATCGAGCACTACGTGGCCAACCACGCCGACGAGTCGATTGTCGGCAACATCTACATCGGGCGCGTGGAGAACGTGCTGCCCGGCATGGAGGCGGCGTTCCTGGACATCGGCGAGGCGCGCAACGCGGTGCTCTACGTCGGTGAGGTGAGCTATGAGGAGGACCTGGAAGGGCCCCCGCCGCGTATCGAGACTTTGTTGAAGTCCGGCCAGGCCGTGGTGGCGCAGGTGACCAAAGACCCGATGGGTTCAAAGGGCGCCCGGCTGACCACCGAGGTCTCACTCGCCGGCCGTTACCTGGTCCTGGTGCCCAACAGCGACTCGCTGGGCATCAGCCGCAGGCTCGGTGACGCCGAGCGTCGCCGGCTGCGCGACATCGCCAACCGCATCCGCCCGGAGGGCCACGGCATGATCGTGCGGACCGCCGCGGTGGGAGCCGCCGAGGAGGATCTGGAGCACGATGCAGCCCGGCTCATCCGGATATGGAACGAGGTGTCGGAGCGTATCGACGGGGCGAAGCCGCCTAAGCTGATCTACTCCGAGCCGCCGCTGGCCATCCGAGTGGTCCGGGACCTGTTCACCGCCGACGTGGAGGAGGTGATCGTCGACAGCGAGGAGTCCTACCACCAGATCAAGGACTACCTGGAGGAAGTGGCGCCCGACTTCGGCGACCGGGTCCACCTCTACTCCGACCCGATGGGCCTGTTCGAGCGGTACCACATCACCGAGCAGGTTCGAAAGGCGATCGACCGCAAGGTATGGCTGCAGTCGGGCGGCCACATTGTGATCGACCGTACCGAGGCGATGACGGTCATCGACGTGAACACCGGCCGGTACGTCGGCCGGTCCACGCTCGAGGACACGGTGCTTCACGCCAACCTGGAGGCCGCCGAAGAGATTGCCAAGCAGCTCCGGCTGCGCGACATCGGCGGCATCATCGTCATCGACTTCATCGACATGGGATACGAACGCAACCGGGACGAGCTGTTGCGCACTTTTGAGCGGGCGTTGCTGCGCGACAAGACCCGGACCCAGGTCTACGGGGTCTCCGAGCTCGGTCTGGTGCAGATGACCCGCAAGAAGGTATCGGAAGGCCTGCTGGAAGCATTCTCTAACAAGTGCGACTCTTGCGAAGGACGGGGAGTGATCCTGACCGGACTCTCGTAATACAGCCCCCCGCAGATTGGCGGGTAGACCACATGCCGGCTTCAGGCAGGACCGCGGCCGGCGGGCTCACCCTTTCGTGCGCTGCGGGGGGTTGCGGGTCCGGCATCAGACGTAGCTCAGCCGATCCCGTTGGGGTCAGAGAGCGCAGGTCTCGGATCCGTTGGTATGCTGTATTGATCCATCCGGCTTGATCGGGCCTTTATTCGGTTTGGCTCGCGCCCGGAATCTAGGAAAAAGAGGTCTTAGTCATGTACGCGGTCATAAGGACGGGCGGCAAGCAGTACAAGGTAGCCGCCGGGGACGTTATTGAGGTCGAGCGTCTCAAGATCAAAGGGGACGATCCCACTCTGACTCTCACTCCCCTGTTCGTTGTCGACGACAACGGCAACGCCATCTCCGGCGCCAAAGAGCTCGGTGACTACAAGGTGGGGGTCAAGGTTGTAGGCGACACCAAGGGCGACAAGTTGACGGTCTTCAAGTACCGGAACAAGTCCGGGTACCGCATCAAGACGGGTCACCGCCAGCAGTACTCGCTGATCGAAATCACCTCCATCGGGGGCAGCCAGGACGGCAAGGCAAAGAAGGCACCGGCGGACACGCCGGAGGCCAAGGATTCTGATAGCGTGGATAGCAATGGCTCATAAAAAGGGCGCCTCGGCGTCACGCAACGGTAGAGACTCCAACGCTCAGCGTCTGGGGGTAAAAGTGTTCGGCGGCCAGGTGGTCACCGCCGGCTCCATCCTCGTGCGCCAGCGGGGCACCCGGATCCACCCGGGTACTCTGGTGGGCAAGGGTAAGGACGACACGCTTTTTGCCACCTCGGACGGCGAGGTCAAGTACCACCAGCGCGCAGGCCGCCACCTGGTCAGCGTCATCCCTCCAGAAGACAACTAGGCCCCACGCTTCTTTCGGGAAGCCAGCGGCACTTAAGGTTCTTCTCAAGAGTTTTCTCTCGTAGGCGGTAATCCATGCTTGTCGATGAAGCGCACATCTTTGTCTCCTCCGGTAAGGGAGGGGACGGAGCCGTCTCGTTTCTCAAGCAGAAGTACCAGCCGCGGGGCGGCCCCGACGGCGGAAACGGGGGCAACGGAGGTTCGGTGGTGCTGGAGGCCAGCACCGCGGTCAACTCACTGGCCTGGCTGAAGAACCATCCCCATCAGATCGCCAAAGCCGGCGTCCAGGGGGCCAAGAACAACCGCACCGGCGCGGCAGCGCCCGACCTGGTCCTGCAGGTCCCTCCCGGCACGCTGATCAAAGACGACGCCGGCCGAACCCTTGCCGACCTGGCGTCGCCGGGCGACCGGGTGGTCGTGGCCAAGGGCGGCAGGGGCGGACGGGGCAACGCCAAGTTCATCGCCTCCAACCGGCGGGCCCCCGGGTTCGGCGAGCTGGGCGAGCCGGGCGACGAGAAATGGCTGCGCCTCGAGCTTCAGATGATTGCCGACGTTGCGATCATCGGGCTGCCGAACGTGGGCAAGTCCACTCTGGTAGGAGCCCTATCCGAGGCCCGGCCGAAAGTCGCCGACTACCCGTTCACCACCCTGGAGCCCTCTCTGGGCGTCGTCAGCCACGGCGACACCGTGTTCACGGTGTGCGACGTCCCCGGGCTGATTGAGGGGGCTTCTGAGGGCAAGGGCCTGGGGCTGAAGTTCCTGCGCCACGCGATGCGCTCGTCGGCCTTCGTCCATGTCATAGACCTGGCGGCGGACGTGGAGCCCTTGGCGGCCTTCGACACGGTGGCCGAAGAGCTCAAGCAGTTCCGGAAAGACCTGGTGGGGCGACCGGTGATAGTCGCGCTGAACAAAGTGGACGTTGCCGGGCAGGACACCGCCGCCCGGGCCCGTGAGGCCTTCATCGCCCGGGGGCTGGAGGCGCTGACGATCTCGGCCTCCGAGGGTACCGGCCTGAACGAGCTTCGCAAGCGCCTGGCCCTCCTGGTCTCCCAGTGGCGAATCGAGCGGGCCCGGCCCCAGGGCTTCGAGCTGTTCAAGACCACCCCGAACCCCATCACGGTTGAGCGTGAGGACAACGCCTGGCGGGTGAGCGGCGGATCGATCGTGCGGTGGGTGGCGATGACCGACCTGAACAATGCGGAGGCGGTAGCCTACCTGCAGAACCGGCTCGACCGGGCCGGGGTGGAGGCCGCGCTCGCCAAGGCCGGCGCCGAGCACGGCGACGAGGTGAGGATCGGCAAGTCGGTCTTCAGCTGGTGGCCCAAAGGCTCGGCTCCCCTGGAGGCCTACGACATCGACCGGGAGACGAAGCTGAAGAAGGGCCGTCCGTGAAGATCCGGCGGTTGGTGGTGAAGCTGGGAACCACCTCGCTCACCGGCCCGGACGGGAACCCCGACCGCGGCCGCATCCGCAAGGTGACCGACCAGGTGGCGGTTCTCGCCGGGCAGGGCGTCCAGTGTGTGGTCGTCTCCTCGGGAGCGATTGCCGCCGGCATGCACGAGCTCGGGCTGAAGGGCCGCCCGACCGACATGCCGGGCCTGCAGGCGGCGGCCGCTGTGGGTCAGCGGAGGCTGATCGACCTCTATGCCGCGCTGCTGGGCTCCAGGGGCATTACGGTGGGGCAGATTCTGCTCACCCAGGACGACATGATCCAGCGCCGCCACTACCTGAATGCCCGCCAGACCGTGGACCGGCTGTTCGAGCTCGGGTGCGTGCCTGTGGTCAACGAGAACGACACCGTGGCCACGCAGGAGATCCGCTACGGCGACAACGACCGCCTCGCCGCCCTGGTGTCCAACCTGGTGGGCGCCGATCTTTTGATGATGCTGTCCGACGTCGACGGGCTGTACACCGCCCACCCGGGCGAGGAGGGGGCCGAGCTGGTCCAAACGGTGGAACAGATCACTCCGGCGCTGATGAAGACCGCGGTGGGATCGTCCCGGCTGGGCTCAGGAGGGATGGCGTCCAAGCTGGAGGCCGCCCGGATGGCGACGTTCTCCGGTGTGCCGGCGGTCATAGCGTCGGCCAGGCGAAAGAACGTCGTGATCGACGCGGTGGCGGGGGAGACCGTGGGCACTTATTTCAAGGCCAGCCCCAACAAGCTGCAGGCCCGTAAGCTGTGGATCGCCTGGGCGCAGCAGTCCCACGGCCGGATCGTGGTGGACGACGGCGCCGCGGTGGCCCTGACCGAGGGCAAGAGGAGCTTGCTGACCGCAGGGGTCAAAATGGTGAAGGGCAATTTCAAGGCGGGCGATGCGGTGGAGGTGGTGACGGTTACCGACGAGGTGATCGCTAAGGGTTTGGTCGGCTTCGACTCGAGCATCCTGGCCGAGATCGCAGGTTCGAAGGGCAATCGCGAGGTAATCCATCGCGACCAGATGGTGTTGATGTGAGCGCGGGAGAGAAGGTCACCGTGCCGCTCCGGCAGATGGGTGAGAGGGCCAAACAGGCGGCGGCCCGGCTGGCTCAGGTCCCGGGGGAGGTGCGGCGCAAGGCCCTGGTCGCGATGGCCGACGCCCTGGATGCCGAGGCCGGCCGGCTGGTCGACGTGAACAGCCAGGACGTCGAGGCGGCCCGGGGCAGCCTCACCAACGCCCTGATCGATCGGCTGACCCTCACCCCTTCTCGTTTGGCCGGCATGACCGAAGGGTTGCGGGCCATAGCCGAGCAACCGGACCCGGTCGGCGAGGTGGTGGAGGAGTGGACCCGACCCAATGGTTTACGGATCCAAAAGGTCCGCCGCCCCATCGGCGTTATCGCCGTCATCTACGAGGCCCGGCCCAATGTGACCGCCGACGTGGCCGGCCTGTGCATCATGTCGGGCAACGCCGTGATCCTGAGGGGATCGTCGGCGGCCCTTCGGACCAACCTGTGCGTCGCCGGGATACTGGTGGAGGCGGCAACCGTTGCCGGGCTACCCGAGCATGCGGTCCAGCTGGTGGAAGACACCTCCCGCGAATCGGCGGCCGAGCTCATGCGGCTCAAGGGCCTGGTGGACCTGATCATTCCCCGGGGTGGCCCGGCGTTGATCGCCTCAATCGAGCAGAACGCCACGGTTCCCCACATCATCGACGGCGACGGTAACTGCCACGTCTACGTGGACCGCTCGGCCGATCCGGACATGGCCGCTGCGATCGTGGTCAACGCAAAGACCTCCAAGCCAAGCGTATGCAACGCCGCGGAGACCCTGTTGGTCCACGCCGGCCTGGCCGACAGCTGGCTCCCCGGCGTCCTGGACTCGCTGAAGGATAAGGGTGTGGAGATACGGGGCGACGAAACCGTTCAAAGGTTGTGGCCGGAAGCCGTACCCGCCACCCCCCAGGATTGGGGAACCGAATACCTGGACCTCATCCTGGCGGTCCGGGTGGTTGAGGACATCGAGCAGGCAATCGACCACGTAAACCGCTGGGGAACCTCGAATGCGGAAGCGATAGTCACCGGCGATCCCGGGGCGGCCGAGATGTTTACCAAGCAGGTGGATTCGGGAACCGTGTTCGTTAACGCCTCCACCCGGTTCAGCGATGGAGGCCAGTTCGGCTATGGCGCCGAGATCGGCATATCGACGCAAAAACTGCACGCCCGCGGCCCCCTGGGACTCAGAGAATTAACCTCCAGCGGCTATGTTGTTTGGGGGACCGGGCAGGTGCGCTCCTGATCGATCGAGAGGGATTGACATGGTCCAGTGGTTATCATCCTCACAAAAGGCTAGAGAACGAGGAGTAAATGGGCCATCTTCAAATCTTGGAAATGATCAGCGTCAGGGTGACGCCCGACGACGACCCTTCAGCAAGCGGAATACTGGTAGACGACTTGCTGAGTCTTCCCTTTACGCTGGAACGCGAATGGTCGGGCAACCAGGGTTACTACTTCGAGCATTTCACCATCACGATGGGGGACCGCGAGGTCTATCGCAGCGTTCCGCAGCAGATCTTCGTCCGCGGGGTTCAGTCCAGCACCGCCTTCCGGGACCACATCGATGAACGGATCCCGCTCGAGCCGGGCATCTGCCACATGGTCTTTCACATCGACGACGCCCCCATGGTCAACGTCGAGCTTCAGGTCAAAGCGCTCGCTCCCGCCTAGGACCGGCCTTGGCCGGGACGATGGCTGAGATGGGCCTGGAGCGGCCCGATCCGCAGGTCATCGTTATCTTCGGCGCGTCCGGAGATTTGACCAAGCGCAAAGCCATGCCGGCCCTGTACAACCTGTACCGGGAGAACCTGCTGCCCAGTAACTTCGCGGTGGTCGGGTTTGCCCGGACGCCGATGTCCAAGGAGGAATTCCGCTCCTCCATGCGGGAAGCGGTGGCGCTGCACAGCAGGTCGGGCATCGCAGAGCGTTACTGGGGTCCGTTCAAGGAACACCTCGACTACCAGTCGGGGAGCTACTCCGATCCCACCGGGTGGATCGATTTCCGCAAGTACCTCGACGAGGTGGACGCCGAGTTCGGAACCCAGGCACGGCGACTGTACTACTGCGCCACGCCCCCTTCGGCCTTTCCCGAGATCATCCATTGCATCGGCGAGATGGATATGGCCGAGGGCTCGCGGATCGTCGTCGAAAAGCCCTTCGGCTACGACCTGGAGACGGCTCACGATCTGAACTCGGTGGTCCACGGGGTGTTCAACGA
>DATLGP010000047.1:0-3958 GCA_035540395.1 Actinomycetota bacterium | reverse complement strand
CGACGGAACCAGCGAACAGTACCTGGGACAAGCCCTGAAGGGCCGGCGCGAGGACGCGGTGGTCGCGAGCAAGTTTGGCTTCGACGGGGACTCCAGCCCCGCCTACCTCCGCCGGGCAGCGGATGCCAGCCTGCGCCGCCTGGGAATCGACCATATCGACCTGTACCAGCAGCACCGGCCCGATCCTCTGACGCCGATTGAGGAAACCCTGGGTGCCCTGGACGAGCTGGTAAAAGCGGGTAAGGTGCGCGAGATCGGTTGCTCGGAGTACTCACGCAAGCATCTGCTGGCCGCCGAGGAGGCGACCCGGCCCGGCTCAGCCCGCTTCACCAGCGTGCAGAACGAATACAGCCTGCTCCACCGCCAGCCCGAGATCGAGATCCTCGACGAATGCCGGCGACAGGGCCTCGCTTTCATCCCCTACTTTCCCCTCGCCAGCGGCCTGTTGACCGGCAAGTACCGCCTGGGGCACGCGGCGCCCGCCGGCAGCCGGCTGGACTCAGGCTGGGGGGCGGGACGCCTGACCCGGTGGAACCTTCAGGTGGTGGAGGCCCTGATCCGCTTTGCCGAGGATCGTGGCCACAGCCTGCTGGAGCTCGCGATCTCGTGGCTGGCGACCCAGGCCCCGGTGGCCGGCATCATAGCCGGGGCAACCTCCCCGGACCAGGTGAGAGCGAACGCGGCAGCCGCCGGGTGGGAGTTGACCGAAGGAGACCTGAGGGAGATCGACGAGCTGGTCCCGCCCCCGGGCTGAGCGGCAGCCGGACTCCTCTGCTGCGTCAGTACCGGATGAACGTCTGCAGGTTCCGGTCCACAAGCTGCTTCCGGCCGTTCAGGAACTCCAATTCGATGAGGCACACAATTCCCGAGACCACTCCGCCCAGGCGCTCTACCAGGTCGGCGGCCGCCCGGGCCGTGCCGCCGGTGGCCAGGACGTCGTCCACGATCAACACCCGTTCTCCGGCCCGCACCGCGTCGCAGTGGATTTCCAGAATTGCCTCGGAATATTCCAGCTCATAAGAGGCAGCCTCGGCGGTGAACGGTAGCTTGCCGTGCTTGCGAATGGGCACGAAACCCACGCCGAGCCGGTAGGCAACCGGGGCGGCCAGGATGAACCCCCGGGCCTCTATGCCGCAAACCTTGTCCACCCGCCCGCCGTAGACACTCGCGATACGGTCGATCACCTGGGCAAAGGCGGCGCCATCGGCAAGCAGTGGGGTGATGTCCTTGAAGTCGATCCCCGGCTTCGGGAAGTCCGGAATGCTTCGGATCCTGTCCTGCCAGCCGTCCGTCTCCAGGCTTTCGGCGGGCGGCGGATTCACGGGCTCGGAGGCAGGTTGCCCTCAGGCTCGGCGGCCTCCACCGTGTTTTCCAGCTCCTCGACGCCCTCATCCGGCTCTTCGGCGGAATCGCCCATCTTCCGGCTTACCGACTGCTTGGAGACCCTGACCTCGATCCCCTCCGACACTTCGAGGAAAAGCACGTCCTCCTCGACCCGATTGACGAAACCGTAGACCCCTCCGATGGTCAAAACCTCATCCCCGGGGGCCAGGGTACGCAGCAGGGCGGCATGCTCCAACGCCCGCTTTTTCTGTGGTCGTATCAACACGAAGTAGAAGATGATCATCACGATCATCAGCATCAAAAGACTTCCTGGATCCATCGGACTCCTCCGCTCGCAGTGTCCCTCCACCCTAACCCCTGTCGCCGACAGGGAAAGCCGAACCGGCCGGCGGGAAAGCGCTTGCCGCACGGGGTAGACGGGTAGGGTCTGCCCTATGAGCGAGTGGAGGGTTGCGCCGGGCGAGCCGGTGTCGTTGAGCGCAGTCGATACGAGGTCCACCGAAGGCGCGCCCGGGGACTCGGCCGCCACCACCGCCGCGCTGGCCGACCTGAACGACGAGCTGGCCGCCCTTCAGGAACGCCTGTGGGCCGAGCGATCCCGGTCTCTGCTCGTGGTGCTGCAGGCCATGGACACCGCCGGTAAGGACAGCACGATCAAGAACGTCTTTTCCGGGGTCAACCCGCAGGGCGTGCACGTAACATCATTCAAGGCACCCACCTCCACCGAGCTGGAGCACGACTTCCTGTGGCGCATTCACGCCGCAGCGCCCGGGGACGGGGACATCGGCGTGTTCAACCGCTCGCACTACGAAGATGTGCTCGTCGTCCGGGTCAAGGAGCTGGTTTCGGAGTCTGTCTGGAGGGAGCGCTACGAGTTGATCAACAACTTCGAGCGCCAGCTTACCCATGGGGGCACCACCATCATCAAGTTCTTCCTGCACATTTCGGAATCCGAGCAGGCCAAACGCCTTCAGGCCCGACTGGACAACCCTGCCAAACGGTGGAAGTTCAACCCCGACGACCTGACAGAGAGGGCCAGATGGCCCGCCTACCAGCAGGCCTACCAGGAAGCGATAGAGAACACCTCGACTTCGCACGCCCCGTGGCACATCATCCCCTCCGACCGCAAGTGGTATCGCAACTGGGCGGTGGCCCGGGTAGTCGTCGACGCCCTCACCGAGATGAACCCGCAGTACCCGGACCCCCCGGAGTTGGACCCTCACCTAAGGGTCGTCTAAGCCCCTTCGAACCGGCAGACGCAACGGACTGCGCGCACTCTGCCTTCCTCGAGGTTACGGCGGAGGTTCCCCATCTTCACCGGCATCTCCGTAAGCAAAAGGTGCGGGCCCAACGGGGCCGCAACCAGCCTTCCGAAGAACGCGGCTCCCTCGGCGGTCACGTCCTCCCATAGGCGGACGTGAAAGCCGGCTGCGCTGAGCAGCAGGCGCATCTCGCTCTCCCCGGCCAGGTGGTTGATCGAGGGATCGCCGGCCCAGGGCACCGGGAAGTACAGGTCGCCCTCGCCGGCGATGAGGTCGAAAAAGGCCAGCTTCCCGCCCTGCTTCAGCACCCGCGCCAGCTGGTCGTAAAGGGTGGCTTTGTCCTCGATGTTCATCGACGCGTGCATGGTCCAGACCACGTCAAAGGTGCGATCCCCGAACGGCAGCGCCAGCGCGTTGGCCTCTTGTATCACTATGCGGTCGGCGAGTCCCACCCGCCGGTTGAGCTCCTCCGCCACCCGGCAATATTCGGGGGTCAGGTCGATCCCGGTTACCTTGCAGCCGTAGCCGGCGGCCAGGGTCCGGGCCGGTCCCCCGAGTCCGCATCCGACGTCGAGAACCTCCTCCCCTCCCTGGAACCCGGTGGCCTCCGCCAGAGCGATCGTCGCCGGGGAGCCGAGGGTGTGGAAGTGGTCGACCGGGGCGAGGTCCTCTACGCTCAGCTGCTCGGGATCCTTGCCGGCGGCGCGCAGGCCGTTGAAGATTTTCTCGAGCAGGTTGCCCTGGGTGTACTGAGCCGCCACCTGGTGCGCTGACATGTCGTGACGATCCTCCTGCGTTTTTACAGGTGATTCAACCCCTACCGGCCGGGGTAGCAACTGATCATGGACGAATCCGACCTGGGCCTACCCCCGGACCTCTCGCCCGATAACCACGGCATCCCCGACACCATCGAAGGACCGCCGCCCCGGACCTCGGGCAACAATGCCGACCAGGCGATGGCCATGCCCGGGGACGAACCGGGGCCCGTGTACGGGCGCGTCACCGCGGCCGAGGAGGCGGAAGGCGAGACCCTTGACGAGCGCATCGCCCAGGAGGAGCCGGAGCCGATGGCGCCTCAACCGGAGCATCCGGGAAGGCTGGTGGCACCGGAATCCGAGATCGATCAACTGGACACGACCGCCGAGGAGGTGGCGAGCCGCGCCGCCGAACCCGGGATGGGCCTGACGGCCGAAGAAGCAGCGGTCCGGATCCACGACGAGCCTTAACCGGCGTCTAGCGACCCCGCCGCAGGAACAGGTTGAGCAGCACGGTCAGGATTATCGACAGCACGATGCTGGTGCCGATCGGAAAGTAGAACCTGACGTTTCCGCGGCCGAAGCGCAGGTCGCCGG
>DATLGP010000046.1:0-5631 GCA_035540395.1 Actinomycetota bacterium | reverse complement strand
GGACGGTGAAAAAAGCGATCTCCGCCGCCAGGCCGGTGACCCTGTCCTCTCTCCAGCTCGTTGCCATTCCGCGGGCGACCGGCCATGCGGTTTCCCGGAACCAGCCGGTGGGCCCGGACGAATCGTCGGCACTACCGGCCGTTCCATCGGCTTTACGCTCGTCCAGGGTCATTGCACCGCGTTTCCCAACCTTTTGTAAGTCGAAACCCGGCGGGTTGGCAGCCCGCTGCCGTGGTACCTCGACCGTATGAAGGCAATCGCAACCTACAACAACCAACACCGGATTCGCCGGACGGCGCACCCGACGGTTCCCGGTTGTCGATCGGGTCACCTCTGCGGGCTCAGGATTCTGATAACTTCTGCTCCGACCCTAGTAAGGAGCAACCCCCATGCCCTCTGAGTCCACGCATTTCACTCTAGACGAGAGTCAGATCCCCACCGCCTGGTTCAACGTGATCCCGTCGATGCCGACGCCTCCGTCGCCCATTATCCATCCCGGGACGAAGCAGCCGATCGGGCCGGACGACCTGTCGCCTCTGTTCCCGATGGGACTGATCATGCAGGAGGTGGCAACCGACGAATGGATCGACATCCCCGGCCCCGTGCTGGACCTGTACCGACGCTACCGGCCCACTCCGCTGATCCGGGCCCGGGGCCTGGAGAAGGCGCTCGGAACCCCGGCTCGGATGTACTACAAATACGAGGGCGTCTCGCCCGCCGGCTCGCATAAAACCAACACCGCCATTGCTCAGGCGTACTACAACAAGGCCGAGGGGGTTAAGCGGCTTGCCTCGGAGACCGGCGCCGGCCAGTGGGGGAGCGCGATCGCCATGGCATGCTCCTTTTTCGACCTCGAGTGCAGGGTCTACATGGTGCGGGCTTCCTACGACCAAAAGCCGGGACGGCGAGCCATGATGCAAACATGGGGCGCCAAGGTCACCCCGTCGCCTTCGCCCGACACCGCAGCCGGCCAGAGGATCCTTGCCGGCGATCCCGATTCCCCCGGCTCTCTGGGGATAGCGATCTCGGAGGCGGTGGAGGACGCCGCCCAGCGCGAGGACACCAAGTACTGTCTCGGCAGTGTTCTCAACCACGTCCTGCTGCATCAAACGGTGATCGGGCTGGAGGCCCGGGCGCAGATGGAAAAGGCCGGAGACTTCCCCGACCTGGTAATCGGCTGTGTGGGCGGCGGTTCCAACTACGCCGGGCTTGCCTACCCGTTCATTCCCGACAAGGTGAAGGGCGGCAAGAAGATCCGCTTCATCGCCGCCGAACCCACGGCATGCCCCACGCTGACCGAAGGCACCTTCGAATACGACTTTGGCGACACGGCGGAGACGACGCCGCTGCTGGAGATGTTCACGCTCGGCCACAACTTCGTGCCTCCGCCCATTCACGCCGGCGGGCTGCGCTACCACGGCGATGCCCCCAGCCTGTGCCGCCTGGTGAAGGACGGTGTGATCGAGGCAGCCTCCTACCCCCAGAGCAAGGTGTTCGAGGCGGGGGTGCAGTTCGCCCGGGCGGAGGGTGTGATCCCCGCTCCGGAGTCGGCGCACGCGATCCGGGCGGCCGTCGACGAAGCGCTGCACTGCAAGGAGACGGGAACGGAGTCGGCGATTCTGTTCGGGCTTTCGGGCCACGGGTTGCTGGACCTGACGGCCTACGACCGGTACTTTGCGGGCGGCCTGATGGACTAAGCAGGCTCCAGCGACTTTTTGGCCGGCCCGTTGAACACCTCCCCGTTGAACCGGTAGCGCGAGCCGTGGCAGGGACAATCCCACGACTTGTCGGCGTCGTTCCAGTCGACCGTGCACCCCATGTGCTGGCAGCGGGGGGACAGCTTGTGGACTGTCCCGTCCTCCTCGATGTACACCGCGAGCTTGCGGCCGTCGACCGTCACCAGGCCGCCGTGGCCGGGCGTCAGATCGCTCAGTGACCGGTCGGTGGTCTTGGCGATCAGCACGTCGCACTCTGCCTCGTGGGCCAGCTGAACCGGAACCGAAGACAGCATGAACCGGCGGGCTCCCACCACCCCCTTGTTGCCGACGACTATGAGCTCACCGGCTCCGGCTTCCGCCTGCTCGGCGATCCTGGCGGCCGGCGGCCCTTCCTCTACCAGCCGGGTCTCCACCGGAACCCAATCCGGCTTGGCCTCCAGCGCGCGCTCCAGCACGATCGCGCCCACCAGGGGGTCTCCGGCCACGTAGACCACCGTCACCTTGGTCTCGAGCATCATGCCCAGGTCGAAAGCCTTGCGCACCGCTTCTGCTGCGGTCGACGAGCCGTCGGTTCCGGTGACGATGCCCTGGTAGACCCTTTCGGGCTCCACCGCTTCCCGGTCGCCGGTGGTCCTGACTATCAGGACATCGCAGGGGGCGCCGTGCGCGGTCTTCTCGGCAACCGATCCCAGCCGCAGCCGGCGCTCCTTGCCCAGGCCCACGCTGCCAACCACGATCAGGTCTGCCCCGGCGGACGCCGCTACCTCACAAAGGACCCGGCCGGGTTCGCCCCGGGGCGCGACCAGCACTGCCTCCAGCATGTGCTCCCGGGCCTGTGAGCCGGCTTGTTCCAGGACCTCCTCGGCGGTCTCGTCGAAGATCCGGTCCGGCACCTTCGCGCACACCACAGTGAGCTTGCTGCCCACCACGCGGGCCAGCCGGGCCGCCCGGCCTACGGCCCTGGCTGCCGTGGGTGAGCCGTCGGTCCCCACCACGAGGTTGCGGTACCCCATGTCAGCGCGCCACCAGGGTGCCGGTCATCTGCTGGGGATGCACGTCGCACAGGAAAACATACGTCCCCGGCTCCAGGGCGGGAACCGAGTACACCGCCCGTGCCGGCCCGGGAAAGGTCTCGCCGGTGAAGACCTTCCGCCCGGTCCGGTCGGAAATAGCAACGTTGTGGAGCACGCCGGAGGCCCGGTTGTCGAGGGAAAGCCCAAACCCACGGGAAGCCGGAACTGTGAGCAGGTCCGAGTCGAATGCCAGCTCGGAGGCGACGAGCGAGGCCTCCTCACCGGCCGCCGCCGGAGGGGTCGCCTGGGGGGACATCCCCAGCGTGGGCTTGAACAGCATCAGATACAGAATCAGCAGCAATCCGGCGAAGCCGATTCCGGCAATGAACAGCTGGCGCGAGCGCAAAGCTTCGGCGTACTGGTCGGCACTGACCGCCTCGCTGCCGTCCACCATGGCGTCGGTGATGAAGCGCAGCCGGCGATAGTAAGGCCGGGCCACCGAGTACATCGCGCCGGATACGAGGATCAACAGCACGATCGAAGCCCAGATCCAGCCGTACCCCCACAGATCTCCGGCGAAGGTGGCGGCAACTCCACCTACGAGCAGCAGCACCACCGCCGGGTAGAAGGCGTTGATGGAGGCGCTCGAGACCGCGAGCAGGGCCTGGACCCGCTTCGGATCCCGTTCCTTGCGCAGCCGGAACGCCACGGCCACCGAGACCCCGTGGGCGAGCAGGAATCCAAAGACCCCTACCAGGTGAAGGAAGACCCACCAGCGGTACACCGCTCCCTTGGCCGCCCAGAGGCCACTGCCCGGCCTACCTACCGGACCGGTCGTGATCCAAAGCGGTCAGCGATCCCTTGGCCAGCAGGTTTCGTATCTGGTCGAGTCCGGCCTGCGCGTCGGCGGCCTCCGCCTCCATCCGGCCGGCGACGGACTCGCTGCCTCGCCTTCTCAGCCTCTGAGCGATGTCGACGAGCAGCGCCTGACGCTCCTCCAGCGCCCGGACCGCCGTCCACAGAACGTCCTCGACCGCTTTTGCCTGATCGGCTTCGAGGCTCTTGGGGGAGTAGGCATGCCCGATTCGGCAACGGTACCTTTGGAACCTCTTGTCCTCCACCTCGAACAGTGTTCCGTGGCATTCCGGACAGGTGTAGCTGGAAGGTCTGCCTGCCGGTTCGTCCGCCGGCAGCTGCCGGCGGCTCTCCGGCTCATCCGGCTCATCCGTCTCCCCCGGTCCCATCGACCCGGGAACCGGATCGGTGGTGCGTGCGACGAGCAGTTGCCAGATGTCCGAAACGTCCAGCACCTCGTCCACGAGACCGGTGTCGATGGCGCTTTCGGGCATGCTCGGGTGCAGAGCCCCGTGGGGATCCTGTGCCACAGCCACCCCGCCCAGCTCCTTGACGGTGACGAGGCCGGCGGCACCGTCGTCTGCTCCGCCGGACAGAACCACCGCGGTCACCCGCGGTCCGAACGAGTGGGCGGCGGATCGAAAAAGCGGATCGGCGGCAGGCCGATGGCCGTTCTCACGCGGGCCCCGCGAGAGATGGATGTGGCCCCCGGTCACCAGCAGGTGATGGTCGGGTGGTGCGATATAGATGCGCCCGGCCTCGATCCGCTCACCGTCCCGGGCGTGCTCGGCCGGCAAGGGCCCGGCACGGGTAAGAATCCGCGGCAGCATGCTGCGCGCCTCGGGTGCGACGTGCATTGCGATCAACACCGCCGCGGGAAAGTCACCGGGAAGGGCGCCGACCAGCTTGATCAAAGCTTCCACGCTGCCCGCCGAACCGCCGACGACGACCAGGTGGCGGGCGTGGCTCCGGACCTCGCTGCTCCCGGGGGTGGAGAACGTCTCCTCCGTGGACACGCTTACGCCCCCCTTGCAGTCCGGACCTCGATTTTCCCGTTGTTCACCCGGGTCTTGAACTGCGGCTGGGGGGCGCTGGCGGGACCGTGTACGACCTCTCCGGTGCACAGGTTGAACTCGCTGTCGTGCCACGGGCAGACCACGCTGTTCCGGTCGCGGTTGACGATCCCCTCGTTCAGCGGTCCTCCTCGATGGGAGCACTTGTTGGCGATGGCGCAGAGCCCTTTCGAGCCCCGGTAGACCAGCACGTCAACCTCTCCGGCTCGGGCAAGGACGGGGGTGTCCTCCTTCAGGTCGGACTCGGCGAGCACCGGCGTCCATTCGTCGGGCAGGCTGTCGAAAGCCGTCCGGTCAACTCCGGAACCGATGCGGTACGCCAGGTGTCCGCCGATGTAACCGGATCCGGACATAAAGGTGGCACCGATCAGTGTGAGCAGCTTGCCCTTGGTGGAGTCGCCCCTCCGGCGGGCGGCGTAGGATCCGCAGAATGCGGCCAGGGCAGCAACGTTGCCTGCGGCGTGGACCAGGCCGACCTTGCGTTCGGCTCCGATGGTGTCCACCCAGTCCGCCAGGCCGGCAGCAGCCGTGGGTATAGCCGAGACGATGCCCAGCCCGGTCAGCGTCTGCGCCGAGCGCTCAAACCTGCGGCCGAACAGGTCCAGGGTCAAAGCGGAGGTCCAAAAGGCCATGGCGGTGTCGGTGAGCATCGGATGGACCGGGTGACCCAGCCATTTCCCCGTCAAAAGGTCCTTGACCGGGCCGTGGGGCACCAGCTTGGAAGCTGCGTTGGCCGACTTTTGCGCCGGTCCTTCCAGGAACGGTGAGTCTTCGATCGTCTCGAGGATGCCGGGCATCTAGAGCTCCTTTTCGGCTAGGCGGTCGCGCTCGTTTGTTACCCACCGAGCCCGGTGCCGTAACCGGGCCGTCCCCGCCCAAGCTGGTTTGGCAGCCGGGGCGGGGGGTAATCTCGAAAGTGAGGCCTGAACTCAGCGCGCTCGTCAACGCCTTGGACCAGACATGGACCGGAAA
>DATLGP010000045.1:0-1896 GCA_035540395.1 Actinomycetota bacterium | reverse complement strand
GGTGGAAGCCGTCCGCTCCGAGGACCCGCTGTGAGCGTCTCCGAGGCAGCGGGGACCGACCGCTTATCCCCTCAGCCCGATCGCACCCGGGCCCTGCGGCGCTCGTGGGTGTTCGTGCGCCCGCACCGCAGGCTCGCGCTGGCCGCCGTAGTCACCTCGATGCTGGCCACGATGGCGGAGTTGTCGGGACCGGTTCTGGTGGGAATGGCCGTGGACGCCGTCGTAGAGGGCGACCCGGGCCGGCTCAAGCTCCTGGTCGCCCTGTACGCCGGCATCATAGCCGCGCTCTTGGTGCTGCAGCGCGGCAGGCGGCTACTCGGGGCCAGGGCGGGCGAGGCCTTTCTCTTCGACCTGAGAAGCAGGGTTGCCGAGCGGCTCCTGGCCCGGCCCCTGGCCTTCTTCGACCGCCACTCCACCGGAGAGCTCGTCGCCCGTTCCACCAGCGACGTTGCCGCCCTCTCGGGATTCGTGCGCGAGGGGCTTCAGGGTCTGGTGGACGCTATCCTTCTGCTAGCGGTGACGGCCGCCGTGCTGGTCGCAGCCTCCTGGCAGCTTGCAGCGGTGACCCTGCTCTACCTGCCGGGACTCCTCTTCGCCGTGTACCGGTACCGGCGCTCCTCGGGTCTTGCATACGCTCGCTTCGCCGAGGCCGAGGCCGCCACAACCGCCGCTATCGGCGAAACCCTCGAGGCCCGGCCGCTGCTGCAGGGTGTGGCAGCCGCCGGGAGCTGGGCTCGGCGGGTCGAATCGATCGACCAAAACCTTCTCGACCGCAACGACGACGCCCTGCGGGCGGACAACCAGCTGTCGATTCTGGGTTTTTGGCAGCAGCAGACCTTCGCCCTGGTTGTCCTGTCGGGGGGTCTGCTGACCGTGCAGGGCGAAATCACAGTGGGCGTGGTCGCAACCTTTGCCCTCGCCCTCCGCCAGCTTTTTGCTCCCCTCGACGCGCTGTCCTGGTACTACTCGGATGCCCAAAAGGCCCGCGCCGGCCTCGCCCGGATTCTCGAGGTGATTTCCGGGCCGGATCTTCCCCAACCACAAGGAGCCGCCAGGGAGGCCCAGATGCCTCCGGGCGGTCTCGAGCTGCGGCTCAACCAGGTGCGCTACTCCTACCTCAACGGCGAACCCGTGCTGGATGGGTTGGATTTGACGGTTCGGGCCGGGGAGCGGGTTGCCCTGGTGGGGGCAACCGGCGCCGGAAAATCCACTCTGGCCAAGGTGGCCGCCGGGTTGCTGGCTCCGGACGCTGGGGAGGTGGTCATAGGGGGACGCCCGGTCGCTGATTGGGACCCGCTGGCCCTCCGCCGGGCGGTGGTCCTGCTGCCCCAGGAGGGCCACATCTTCGAGGGTACCCTGGCCGACAATCTCCGTCTGGTCCAGGGGGAGCACACCGATGCCGAGCTCCAAACCGCTCTCGAGCGAGTCGGTCTCGGCCCGTGGCTCCACCGCCTCGATGGCGGCCTCGCTGCCCGGCTGGCGGACCGGGGCGCGAACCTTTCGGCCGGGGAGCGCCAGCTCGTATCAATAGGCCGGGCAGCGCTCGCCGCACCGGCCGTGCTCCTGCTCGACGAGGCCACCGCCGACATCGACCCGGCCACCGAGGAACTGGTGGTGGCGGCTCTGGAGCGGCTCACGGCCGGGAGGACCGTGCTCGTGATTGCCCACCGCCCTGCAACTGCCGCCCGCTGCGACCGGGTGGTCACAATGGCCCGGTGTTCTTAGTGCTCCAATGATCTGGATCGAAACAGGCTGCGACTAGCGCAGCTTGACCTCCACCTGGTCCCCAACGATGCGGGTTTCGTAGGCGGGCTGTCCGTTACCGCCGGCCCCCGCACCACGGCGCCGGTTTCGAGATCGAACTCGCTGCCGTGCCACGGGCAGGTCACGGTCCGG
>DATLGP010000044.1:0-2428 GCA_035540395.1 Actinomycetota bacterium | reverse complement strand
GTGCGGCTCATCTGCTTGGCCTTGTCGTAGGCGTAGACGGGTAGCGAGTGGTGGTGGGCTTCCAGCCCCACCGCGTCGATGCACGAGTCGGGCCCACGGCCCCCGGTCAGCTGCTTGAGCGCTTCCCGGACGTTGGTAATCTGCTCGTAGTTGATGGTCTCCGCGCCGGTGTTTTCGGCGACGACCCTCAGCCGGTAGGGAAATCGGTCGATGACGATCACCCGCTCGGCGCCGAGGAGGAAGGCGCTGGCGGCGGCGAACTGGCCCACCGGGCCGGCTCCCCAGACTGCCACCACGTGACCCGGCTTGATCTCACACATCTCCGCCGCCATGTAACCGGTGGGAAGGATGTCCGACAGGAAAAGGACCTTGTCGTCGGAGAGGTCGTCGTTTTCGATCTTCATCGGTCCGATGTCGGCGAAGGGTACCCGGGCGTACTGCGCCTGGCCGCCGGCAAAGCCTCCGGTCAGGTGCGAGTACCCGAAGACCCCCGCCGTCGGGTAGCCCAACAGCTTCTCGGCCAGGCCTACGTTGGGGTTGGAGTTCTCGCACAGCGAGTAGAGCTCATGCTCGCACGCGTTGCAGGCTCCGCACGCAATCGGGAACGGCACAACCACCCGGTCCCCGACCTTCAGGTTCTTGACCTCGTCCCCCAGTTCCACGACCTCTCCCATGAACTCGTGTCCGAGGATGTCGCCCTTGCGCATGGCCGGTATGTATCCCCCGAACAGGTGCAGGTCCGAACCGCAGATGGCGGTGGAGGAGATCCTCACGATTGCGTCACGGGCGTTCATGATCTTGGGGTCCGGGACCTCCTGGATCTCCACCTGGTTGGGTCGAATCCAACAGTTGGCTTTCATTGAATCGAGTCCTTTCTAATTCCGTCGAGAAGGTCGGTGGTCGGGGGCAGCCGCTAGGGCAGGGGCCGTGCCGGCCGCTTCGGGATCTGGTGGCTGCTGATCGTTCCCCGCGGGTTGGCCTCCGAGTACACGACCTCCCCGGTTTCGACCACTTGCTTGAACCGGCGAAGGTCGTCTTTGATCTGCTGCTCCGGCTCCTCACCGAAGAGCCTGGCGACGGTGCCGCCGATCGCTCCCCCCGGCAGCTGGTAGTCGACCTCGACGATGACCTCGGTCCCCCTCCCCCCCGGGGCCGGCACGAACCGCACCGAGCCCGAGTTCGGCACGTCGGCGCCGTCGACTGCCCTCCATGCGATCAGCTCGTTGGGGATGTCCTCGATCACCTCGGCATCCCATTCCACCGTGTTGCCCATCGGCGCCTTCGCCACCCAGCGGTGGCGCCTCTCGCCTTTGGGCTCCACGGCCTGCAGATGGAACATGAACTGGGGCAGGTTCTCGAAGTCGCGCCAGCGGCGGTAGACCTCGTCGGCGGGGCGGTTTACGGTGATCGAGCTGCGGGCCTTCATAGAAGACTCTTCGCCGCTTTCCTTGAGGGCCCGGCTGTGCTTTCGCGCCTGAATAACGTCCAGTGCTCCGATTACCGCCACGTCTGCGGTGGCGAGCAGCAGCCGGCCCTTGCGGCTCATCGGATTGCCGAAGGCGCGCTTTAGCATCAGCAGATCCATCAGGTCCCCGCCGGCTCGTGCCCACAGCCACTCGGCCGGCTTCGGCTGGGAGAAAAAGATGCCGGCGCCCGTGGCAATCTCACGGAAGCCAACCAGGCGCATGACCTGGCGCTTGATCAATGTGTTTTCCAAACCGACGAGCCGGTTCACCCTGCCGGGCATCAGAACCTGCGGGATACCGATGCCCAGGCTGAACCAGCCGAGAGCGCGGGCGATCCGCCGGTCTGCCATCGAGATCGCTTCTGCCGATCTCGGCATCCCCGGCGAAGCCTCGATCCAGGATGCGGGTCCGCCCCGGTCACCGGCCCTCAGGCCGGGGTCCTCGGCTTTGTGTCCTGCAGTGGCGCCTCCCTGCGGTGGGCCCCCGCCGCGCTCGGGCCTTCCATCGGTACCCCGGCGGCCGGCAGGCTCAACGGTGGCTGCCCCGTCGCCGGGACGCTGGAGATCGGAGTCTTGGGACATCTGGAACCTCCCGAGGTCGATTGGCGCCCTGGAGCTTTTCCGTCGGGGCCCCCGTGGCTATGGCTCAGCCGAACCTCAGATCTACCCCCCGCTGCCCGCCATAAACGACAACTGCTTCCAAAGGCAGCCGCAACAGCAAAAGGTGCGCCCGGCCGGGACCCCCAGAGACAGTCCCGGCCGAACGCACCTCCGGCCCATGGTTGCTGCTGTGCTACATCGTCAATTTCCGAAGGCTCCCGCGCCTCGGACGAAGCTTGTGTAGTCAAAGCCGCCAAAGCTGCTGACGGCGCCCCCGGCCTTCCAGACGGCCGCCAGTACGGTGGCGATGATCTTTCCGATCATTCCCCCAAGAACTCCACTAAGCATTACGCGCTCCTTGGT
>DATLGP010000043.1:0-2154 GCA_035540395.1 Actinomycetota bacterium | reverse complement strand
CTTACCGGCGTGACCTGGAGCAACTCGGACACCTGGTCGGCAGGCTCGGCGGCTTGGGCGCCGCTCGGGGGTTCGACCATCACGGGGTCGGTGTTGTCGCCCTGCAGGATGATGGCCGAAGGGATGGGGGTGGATGGCTCGCTGAAGTCGTCGTCGTCGATGTGGTCGCGGGATACACCGAAGGCGGCGGCCACGTCCAAGATCCGGTAGCTCGAGCTTTCGTCCTTGCACGAGACGCCCGGGCCCCGGGCGGTGCTGATCAGCCGGTCGACCGTCTCGACGTTGTTGAGCCCTTCCGCCATCAAAAGCGCGGCGGCCCCTGAAACAAACGGCACCGCCATGGAGGTGCCGTCGGCGTAAGCGTAGCCCGACCGGTTGTCGGGCGCGCTCCAGTAGGTCGAGAGGATTCCGATGCCCGGCGCCAGTATGTCGAGGCCCGGTCCGTAGTTGGTGAAGTCGGTGCACTGGTCGTTCTTGTCGCTGGCGCCCACCACGATGATTCCCTGGTGGCTTGGAGGATCGAAGGCGGTCTGGGGGGACGAATCGTTGCCGGCGGCCGTCACCACGACGGCACCGGCCGCAGCTGCGTCTGCGATAGCTCTTTTGACCGCCTCGTCTCCGAAGATCGTGCTGCTGTCGCCGGCGAGGGTGCCCTGTGGCTGCGAAGGTCCGACGAAGCTGAGGTTCAGGACCAGCTTGGCCCGTCTCCGGTCGGCGGCATCGACCGCAAATCGGATGGCCCGGGCCACCCGGCTGGAGGTGGCGCTCCCGGCCGAATCGAAAACCCGGACCGGCAGGATCTTGGCGTCCGGCGCCACTCCGGCAATGCCCTCACCGTTTCCTGCGGCCGCGGCGGCGATGCCGGCAATCAAGCTGCCGTGGCCGTGTCCGTCCACCGGAGGGCCTTCGCCGACCACGCTCATGCCGGGAACCAGCTGGTCCCTGAGGTCCGGATGCTCCAGGTCCACCCCGGTATCGATGACCGCAATGAGAACGCCGGCTCCCCGCGAGTATTCCCAGGCGGCCTCGGCGCCGATACGACGAAGTCCCCAAAGCTGATCATAGAGAGCGTCGTCGGTGCGGGCGCTAACCGGGACGGCCGCTACCAGGATCCATGCGACCGCGATGGCAACCAGTTTTCGTGCGCGCATATGCTCGACCATAAACCACCAGACCACTACTGCGCCGGTGCGCGAATAAGCTAGGAGAAAACAAACCCGGAGGCTCCATGGACCCCAACCAGAGACAGTCAATCCTCGAGCAGGCTCGCCGAAGCGTCCCCGAGGTGACTCCCCAGGAAGCCAAGGCCGAGCAGGAAGCCGGAGGTGTGGGCATCTTCCTGGATGTGCGGGAGGCCCATGAGCTTCGCAAGGGATACATCCCCGGCGCGGTTCGCATCGTCCTCGACGAGGTCCCCGACGCCGGCGACCCCAACTCAACATCTGCCGACTCCGAGCTGACCGCCCACAAGGACGAGCGGATAATCGTCTACTGCGCCAGTGGAGTCCGCTCCTTGATCGGGGGCTACTATCTGAAGCAGTTGGGCTACTCGAACGTGGCATCCCTGGCGGGAGGCATCCAAGGCTGGCAGACGGCAGGTAACCCGACCGAAAAGTAGAGCATTGAGTCCGCTCCGGCCGCTCACCCGGCGCCCCTCACGTGCCGGCGGTTCACCCTGACCCCGCAACATCGCCCGGTGACCCCGTCACCAGGGCAAGCAAGGCGCGACGTATCGTGGGCAAGATGAGCGACCGCATGCAGTACCGGGCGGACTGCGGGAATCCCGGCGGTGTGGTAACCGCCCGGTCGGTTGCCGGCTGACGCGATGGGTCGCCGAAAAACCCTGTTCACTGCCTGGCTGCATCCTGCGGCCATTGCCCCTGCCTTGCTTGCAGTGGCGGCGGGATTCGCCCAGTTTGTCGCCACTGCATCGTTGGCGGACGTCGCGGACGCATTCGGCGTGTCCGGGGTGGGGGAGGACGCACCGGGCCTGACCGGAACCGCCCTGGGGGTCGGTCTGGCCGTGATCCGCGCCGGGTCGCTGGCGGCGCTGTTTCTCACCAGCCGGGCCGACCGGTCGGGACGCCGGCGTCTTGCGCTGGTATGCGTCGTCACCGGCCTGTTGCTCACCGCCGCGGCCGCCCTGGCGCCCAC
>DATLGP010000042.1:0-5850 GCA_035540395.1 Actinomycetota bacterium | reverse complement strand
TGGAATGTCTTTTGAACACCGCTCAAGAATTATCCACGACTTCCGGGGCGGAGCCCTCGGCGGGTTCGGTGCCCCTCTGGTTGCCTAGACTTCCAGGAATCGGCGCAGCGCCAGCGTGGACCCGAAGATCCCGATGACTATGCCGATACCCAGCAGGGTGAAGAACATCCGGATGATGCTGCCGCTGCTGACGGTAAGGGGAAGAAACAGGATCGCATCCTGCATGCGGTCCAGCCCGAAGACCTTCCCGGCGTAGATCAAAGCCGAGGCCACCAGCGCTCCCAGTGCGGCCTGGACGGTGCCCTCGAAGATGAACGGCACCCGGATGAACCAGTTGGTGGCTCCCACCAGCTTCATGATGCCGATCTCCTTGCGCCGGGCGTAGATCCCCAGGCGGATGGTGTTGGCAATCAGAAGGACGGCGGCGCCCAGCGTCAAAACGATGGCAATCACCAGGATTGTGCGAACCACCCCGGTGAACTTCAGCAGGCGCTTCATCGCCTCACCGCCGAACTGGACCTCGTCCACCCCGGGCTGGCCCTGCAGCCTGGAGGCCACCGGCTCGGCCGAGTTCGGGTCCTTCAGCTTGATGCGATAGGACGCCGGCAGTGCGTTGGGGTCAACGTTCTCCGTGATCGCCGGACTGTCCTTGAACATCCGCTTGTACTCCTCGAACGCCTCCTCCTTGGACTCGAAGAAGACTTCGTCCACCTCCGGCATGCCGTTGGCCTGGGTGCCCAGAGCCTTGACCTCCTCGGGCGTGGCCTCGTCGCGCAGGAACACGTTCAGCTCAACCTTGCCCTCCCAGGAGGACACCATCTTGGTGAGCACCTCTCCGCCCACCATGACGACACCCAACAGCAGCAGGCTGATGGAGACGGTGGAAACGGCCGCCAGGGTCAAAAGGACGTTGCGGCGAAGGTTCGAGACGGTCTCGTCGACGAAGTAGTTGACCCGTAAAGCCACGCCTAGGCTCCTTTCGGACGATCAAAAGCAGGGACGAGCGATGATTCGTTCATAGGTTCTTTAACCGAGGCCGTAAACGCCGCGCACCTGGTCTCGCACCAGCTTGCCGCCGTCCAATTCGATGACCCGCTTGCGCGAACGGTCCACGACCGCGTGGTCGTGAGTGGCGATCAGGACCGTGGTACCGCTCTCGTTCAGCCGTGCGAGCAGGTTCATGATGTCTGCCGATGTTGAAGGGTCAAGGTTGCCGGTGGGCTCGTCGGCCAGCAGGATCGGCGGCCGGTTGACCATGGCCCGGGCAATGCAGACCCGCTGCTGCTCACCGCCGGAGAGCTCGTGGGGCATGCTGTTCAACTTGTCGGTAAGGCCCACCAGCTCGATTATGGCGGGCACCCGCTGGTTGATGATGTGCTTGGGCCGGCCGATGACCTCCAGCGCGAAGGCCACGTTCTCCCGGACCGTCTTATTGGCCAGCAGCTTGAAGTCCTGAAAGACGCAGCCGATGTTGCGGCGCAGATAGGGAACCCGCCACCGTGGCAACTGGCCGATGTCTTTGCCGGCTACGTAGATGGTGCCCTCGCTGGGCTCTTCCTCCTTCAACAACATTTTGATGAAGGTGGACTTGCCCGAACCCGAAGACCCCACAAGGAATACAAACTCTTCCTTCTGGATGTCTGTCGAAATATCGCGCAGGGCGACAACGGAGCCCTTGTATACCTTGCTTACGTTCTCTAGGCGAATCATGGTTGGGTGATTGACAACCCTTTCCAAGAGATGACGTCGGACCTATCAAGTCGCGCTCGGACTCAAGGCTGGATGCATCTTAGCACCGAAGGTGAAGCATAAGCCGTAACCGATCGGCTGGATATAGATAACACGGAATTCACTGGTCGCCGGACACATAGTGGCTACGGCGAACGCTCACAGTGATAATCGGCCTAGGTCCGGCTCCCGGCAGTTGCCCTGCGACGCCTCAGCTCAGCGTCTATGAAACCGTCCAGGTCGCCGTCCAGCACGGCGTCGGGATTGCCTACCTCAACTTCGGTTCGCCGGTCCTTGACCATCTGGTAGGGGTGCAGTACGTAGGAGCGGATCTGCGACCCGAACCCTATTTCCATCTGCTCGCCCCTGAGCTGATCCATCTCCTTTTGCTTCTCCCGCCGCTCCAGCTCTGCCAGGCGGGCGGCCAGGACTTTCATGGCGACTGCCCGGTTCTGCAGCTGCGAGCGCTCGTTTTGCACCGTGACCACCGTGTTGGTCGGAATATGGGTGATCCGGATCGCCGAGTCGGTGGTGTTGACCGACTGACCCCCCGGCCCCCCGGAACGGTAGACGTCAATCCTCAGCTCGCCGGGGTCCAGCTCCACCTCGGCTTCCTCGGCCAGCTCGGGGATCACGTCCAAGCTGGCGAACGAGGTGTGCCGGCGGGCCGAGGAGTCGAACGGGGAGATGCGCACCAGACGGTGCACTCCCCTCTCGGTGGACAGGAGGCCGTAGGCGAACCGGCCTCGAACGCTGAACGTGGCACTCTTGATGCCCGCCTCCTCGCCCGGCTGGATGTCCAGAACCTCTGCCTGTAGCCCGTCGTGCTTTTCCACCCAGCGAAGGTACATCCGCAGCAGCATCTGGGCCCAGTCGTTGGCCTCGGTGCCGCCCTCGCCGGCGTTCAGGCTGGCGATTGCATCGGCCTGGTCGTGCTCGCCCGACAGCAAGGCCCGGATCTCCAGGCGCTCCAACTCGGCATCCAGCTGGTCCAGCAGGCCGACGGCTTCCCGGTGGGAACCCGCATCGTCCTCCTCGGTGGCAAGCTGCCATAGGGTCTCGGCCTCTTCCAGCTTGGCCGACAACCCCTCATGGGCGCCGATGTCGTCTTCCAGGCGCGACAACTCGGTCATTGACCGGGTGGCTGATGCCTGGTCGTCCCAGAACCCCGGCTGGGCGATCCTGTCCTGAAGCTCTAGGTTGCGGGTGCGCTTGGTCTCGATGTCAAAGGAACTCCTTAAGGTCATCGAGCTTGGCCGCCGCCTGCTTAAGGCGGGGCTGGAGATCCTCAAAGTCGGACACGGCTAGACCTCCCTGCCATGGCACATCTTGTACTTCTTGCCGGACCCGCAAGGACAGGGGGCGTTGCGGGGCACCTTGTCGGAACGAGCCGGCTCGCCTGCTATGCCTTCCGAGGTCCCGGCCAGCCCTGCCTCGGTGCGGGCGCTCTGCATGGCGGTGGCGGTCTGGGGGGCGGTGGCCCGGGTGGCCGGCACCGGCTGGGCCTGGGGTTTGGGCTCTTCCACCACCTGGACGTGGAACATGTAGCGAACGAACTCCTCTTTCAGCGAGTCCATCATTGCGGAGAACATGTCGAACCCCTCGCGCTGGTACTCGGTGAGCGGGTCGCGCTGGCCGTAGGCCCTCAGGCCGATTCCCTCCCGCAGCTGGTCCATCTCGTACAGGTGCTCCCGCCAACGGGCGTTGAGGATCGACAGCAGAACCAGCCGCTCCAGCTCGCGGAACCGTTCACTCCCGATCTCCTCCTCCCGCTGGGCGTACAACGCCAGCGCTTCTTCGAGATACGCCTCCACCACATCGTTGTAGCCGGCGGTCTCGGGGTCAAAGGTCCCGGTGAGCTTGGAGGGATAGATCTGAACGATGGCCGTCTCCAGACCCTCCCAATCCCAGTCCTCGGCGTTCACCTCCGGGTTGAGATAGATGGCAACCGTGTCTTCGACGACGTCGGTCAGGATCTGCTCGGCCCGCTCCGACAGGTCCTGGCCCTCCAGCAGGGCACGGCGAGCCCGGTAGACCTCGTCACGTTGCTTGGACAGCACTTCGTCGTACTTCAGCAGGTTCTTGCGGATCTCGAAGTTCTGTGACTCCACCTGGGATTGGGCCCGCTCGATAGCCTTGGAAACCATTTTGGCCTCGATCGGCTGGTCGTCGGGCACGCTCATCTTCTCCATGACTGAATTGATCATGCCGGTGGCGAAGAACCGCATCAGGTCATCCTCCAATGACAGGTAGAACCGGCTTTCCCCCGGGTCTCCCTGGCGGCCGGACCGGCCTCGAAGCTGGTTGTCGATCCGGCGCGACTCATGGCGCTCGGTCCCCAGCACGTACAGTCCACCCAGCTCGACCACCTTGTCGTGCTCGGCCTCACACTCGGCCTTTTTCTGCTCGAAGATCGGGGAGTACTCGGCCTCGTAGGCCTCACGGTCTTTGGCAGACATCAGCTCCATGAAGTACTCGTCGTTGTCCCACCCGCGCACCGACATCTCCTGGCGGGCCAGATACTCCGGGTTGCCGCCGAGCAGGATGTCAACCCCTCGTCCGGCCATGTTGGTGGCTACGACTACCGCTCCGATGCGGCCGGCCTGGGCAACGATGAACGCCTCACGTTCGTGGTTCTTGGCGTTCAGGACATTGTGGGGGACTCCCCGCCGGTCCAGGTAGCCGGCGAGCTTCTCGGACTTGGCCACGTCCACGGTGCCGACCAGGACCGGCTGGCCGTTGGCGTTGCGCTGGACCAGATCCTCGGTCAATGCCTTCCACTTGGCGTCCTCGGTCTTGTAGACCAGGTCCGGCTGGTCGATACGGCGCATATCCCGGTTGGTGGGAATCGCGTAGACATCCAGCTTGTAGACGTTGGCGAACTCGGCCGCCTGGGTCATGGCGGTACCGGTCATTCCGGACAGCTTCTCGTACATCTGGAAGTACTTCTGGATGGTCACCGTTGCTTCGGTGACGCTTTCCTCCTGGACCACCAGCTTCTCTTTGGCTTCGACCGCCTGGTGCAGGCCGTCGGACCACCGCCGGCTGGGCATCGTCCGGCCGGTGAACTGGTCGACGATCACCACTTTGCGGTCCTGGACGATGTAGTCGCGGTCCCGCTTGTACAGCTCCTTCGCTCTAAGAGCGGAGTCTAGATAGTGCACCAGGTGGGTCTGGACCTGATCGTAGAGGTTCTCCACGCCCAGCAGGGACTCCACCCGCGCAATCCCCTCTTCGTTGATGGCCACCGTCCGCTTGGCCTCGTCCACTTCGTAGTGCTGGTCGGCCTTCAGCTTGGGGACCAGGTTGGCGAAGGTCTTGTACCACTTGGCCGACTCGTCGGCGGCCCCGGAAATGATCAACGGCGTGCGCGCCTCGTCGATCAGAATGGAGTCCACCTCGTCGACGATCGAGAAGTGGTGACCCCGCTGGACGGTCTCGGGCAGGGTCAGCGCCAGGTTGTCGCGCAGGAAGTCGAACCCGAACTCGCTGGACGTCCCGTAGGTGATGTCGGCAGCGTAGGCCTCCCGCTTGGCTGCGAACGACCCCTGCGGCTGGATCAGGCCGACGGTGAGTCCGAGGAACCGGTAGATCTGCCCCATCCATTCGGCGTCGCGCTTGGCCAGGTAGGGGTTGGCGGTCACCGCGTGGACGCCCTTGCCGGTCAGGGCGTTCAGGTAGATGGGCATCGTGGAAACCAGCGTCTTGCCTTCGCCGGTCTTCATTTCGGCAATGGCGCCCGAATGCAGAACGGTGGCGCCGATCACCTGAACGTCGAAGTGGCGCTGGCCGATGACCCGCCACGCCGCCTCCCGCACCGCGGCGTAGGCCTCGGGCAGCAGCTCGTCCAGGGTTTCTTCGTTGTCCAGGCGGGTTCGGAATTCGACGGTCTTGGCCTGCAGCTCGGAGTCCGAGAGCTGTTTCATCTCGGGCTCGAAGTCGTTTACGCCCGCGGCAATCTGCGCCAGTCTTTTGAATTTCCGGCCTTCGCCCGCGCGAAGTACCTTGTCGAGAACGCTCACCTATCCATTATGACCCGTGTAACGGCGGCGTCCTCGACAAGGTCCCTGAGCCCGGACCTATCCGGAGTCCTCCGCCTGCCCGGGCGTGGTGACGTCGGCC
>DATLGP010000041.1:0-1720 GCA_035540395.1 Actinomycetota bacterium | reverse complement strand
GCGGGTTCGGGCAAACCACAGGTGAATCACCAGGTAGACCGCCCCCATCTGCAGGAAGGCCATCGCCTGCCCGGGGTATCCACCGCCCACCAGCATCCACATCCAAAACGGCAAGCCGAGCACCCGCATCCATCCCCGGTTCCCTGCAGGTGGCGTGAGGCTGTAAAGGAGCCAGGGGGCGTAGGCGTTGCTGCGGACTATCAGGTCGTGAAACCCGTTGCTGTAGTGGCCACCGAAGAAAAGAAAAGCTAGCCCGGCAAAAAGCGCCCACCGCCGGCCAAGACCGAGGGTCCGCCCCAGCACGAATACGCCGGCCCCACCCAGAAAGACGTGAGCGGCCTGGACGAAGTTCACCACCGGCAGCGTGGTGGGGACGTTGAGCGCCCCTAGCACCCACCAGACTGGGAAGTACATTCCAGATGCTGCGTTGTACGGCAGGGGCTGGCCCCCGCCGGCGAAGGGAATCCACTCGGTGAAGTGGCCCCCGGTCAGGGTGTTGGTGATGAAAACCGGCCAGCGGGAGGTTGCCCGGTAGTCGTGGGGAAAGCCGTACCCGCCGAACAGGTGCCGCCAGTAGATCGCAAGAGCGACCGTCGCCAGTACTCCGATGCAGGCCAGCGTGGCTCGGCGGCCGTCCGTCCGGTCGTTCGCCTCGGGCCGCCGGCCGACGCTGTTGCTCACGCGCTATCCTCTGTGCCGGCCGCCCCCCCGGGGAGCCGCCGTCCCCGCAGCAGGTGCAGCAGCACGGCGGCTCCCCAGGCAACCAGGGCCAGGGCCGCCAAGGCTATCTGCGCGCGGCGTTCGGGCAGTACATAGGTGGCGGTGAAGGTGTACCGGCCGGCCGGCATCACCCAGCCCCGCAGCGTGTCGTCAATCGAAACCGCCACAATGTCCGCGCGGTCGGCCTCCCACCCACGGGCGAACGTCTCGTTCTCCACCATCAGCGACCGCTCTTGAAGATCGACCTGGTAGCGGATCTCATCCAGTCCGTATGACGTGGTTCGCACCTGATCGGATTCCCGGCCGGCAAACTCCGGGATCTCGATGACCTGCCCGGTGCAGTCCAGTTCGTCGCAGGGCCACACCCAGGCAGTCCACGGCTCCAGCATGATCTCCCGCAGGTGTGGGTTCAGGGTGATTTTGCGGCGGGCCATGCTGATCGCGGAGGCGTAATCCCCGAGGTGGTAGTCGGTGCCCAGGTAGCCGAAGGCATCGGCGACGAATCCGTGTGCTTCGATGGTCAACTTCATATCGTGCTCGAGGATCCGGGCCGGACGCCGCTCGGGTGGGTGAGCAAGCTGGCGGTACAGAGTGCGGGCCTGGGTGTCGTGCAGCGCGCGCTCGGGGAAGTCCTGCGGGGGCAGTGCCCAGGAGCTTTCTCCCGGAAATACCTCCATCTCGAAGATGAGGCGGGAGCCCTCGGCCAAGGTCAGAACCAAAAGAATCGCGAATAGCGCCCGGGAGTTCAGGCGGGAGCGCACGAAGACCAGGGCCACCGCCGCCGCCACGATGAGGGCGAGCAGCCAGGGCAGGGCGGCCGCCGGGAAGTTGTGGCTGGGCGCCAGTGCCACTCCGGCAATGAGGACTAGCCCCAGCGCGAGGGCGGCGAAGCGTACCCTTCCGCCGCGGCCGGCGGCGATCCGGCTCCAGCCGACCCCACTCAGGCATACCAGCGCCACCGCAATCATTGCTTTGCTGTCGGATGCCGGCAGCCGGGAGG
>DATLGP010000040.1:0-5256 GCA_035540395.1 Actinomycetota bacterium | reverse complement strand
GTCACGAACCGGCAGCGGGATGCCAGCCCGGCTCGACCGAGAAAGTCCCGGGCCAGCCCGGCGTTCGCCGGATCCCCGTCGGTGAGAGTCACTTCGCCGTCCGGGCCCACCGCCCGGGAGAACCAGTATGCCGAGAACCCGAAGCCGGATCCCAGCTCGAAGACCCGCTTGGCTCCGACGGACCGGGCCGCCATCTCGAGCGCCACGCCGACCACCCGGCCGACTATCGGGAACTTCTTTTGTTCGGCCAGCCGCTCCATTTCCAGCAAAACCGGGTCGTCGAACCGGTCGGTCAGGCCGCGAATATACGCCTCGACGTCTTGGGGAAGCAGATTCATGGGTAAGAGTCTGTCAGGGACGACGTTCACGTACCAACGCGAACTTTTCCCATTAGGCTGGTTACAACGCCCCTGTTGAGGTGAGGCGTTTTCCCCGGCCCTCGGTCACCGCCCGGATTCGGCGTGAGACAAACGTTTCGGCGGGCGTCAGGCGCCGCATTCTGTTCGCTTGGGCAGCTGCTCTTATGGAGGTTTTCATGAATCGACTGCAACAGCTTCACCAAGCAGGAACGGCCATCTGGTTGGACTTTCTTCGCCGGGGCCTCATCGAGGCCGGCGAGCTGACCCGCATGATCGATGAGTGGGACCTCACCGGGGTGACCTCCAACCCGAGCATCTTCAAGAAGGCGATAGGCGGATCGACCGATTACGACGAGGCGATCGCCGAGATCTCGCAAGAGGAGCGGGACCCGACCGATGTGTTCTACGAGCTTGCCCTGCAGGACATCCAGGACGCAGCCTCGGTATTTGCCGGGGTGTACGAGAAGACGAACCATCAGGACGGCTACGTGTCTTTCGAGCTGGAGTCGTCGCTGGCCCACGACACCGAGGTAAGTATCTCCAAGGCCAAGGAGCTGTTTGCTCGCATCGACCGTCCGAACGTGATGATCAAGGTGCCGGGCACCGCCGCCGGGGTTCACGCAGTGGAGGAATTGACGGCGGCCGGGGTCAACGTGAACATCACGTTGTTGTTCTCGGTGGAGTCCTACATCAAGGTCGCCGAGGCCTACATCAACGGCCTCGAGCTGCGCAGAGACGCCGGTCTGCCCATCGACTCGGTGGCCTCGGTGGCATCCTTTTTCATCTCCCGGGTAGACACCGCGGTGGACGCTCGACTGCCGGACCGGTCCCCGCTGCGGGGCAAGGTTGCCATCGCCAACGCCAAGGTGGCGTACCAGCGGTTTCAGGAGCTGTTCTCCGGCCCCCGCTGGGAGAAGCTGGCGGCCGCCGGCGCCCGGGTGCAGCGCCCCCTCTGGGCGTCCACCGGCACCAAGAACCCGGACTACCCCGACACCCTGTACGTCGACGAACTGATCGGTCCCGACACCGTCAACACCATGCCCCAGCAGACGATGGACGCGTTCCTCGACCACGGCAACGTGAAGGCGGACTCGTTGACCGACGGCGTCGAGCAGGCTCACGCCACCCTGGCTGCCCTCGCGGACCTGGGTATCGATCTGAAGGAGATCGGCGCCGACCTGGAGAAGGAGGGAATAGAGGCCTTCGAGAAGGACTTCACCTCCCTGCTCAGCACACTTGAGCAAAAGATCGAGCGGGTGTGCGCCGGGCGCGTCCGCTGGCAGACCCTGCTGGACGGCAAGCTGTCGCCTCTGGTCCACACCATGGTCCGGGAACTGAGCGACAACGACGCTATCGGGAGGATCTGGCGCAAGGACCACACGTTGTGGAAGGACGACCCAACCGAAATCACCGATCGCCTGGGGTGGCTGACCGTCGCCGACACCATGCTGGAGCGGGTTCCCGACCTGGAGGAGTTCGCCAAGCAGGCGTGGGGGGAAGGCATGACCCACGCAGTGGTGCTGGGTATGGGCGGGTCGTCGCTGGTCTCCGAGGTGTTCCGTAACTCGTTCCCCGTCCAGGACCACGGGATGGAACTGGTGATTCTGGACTCGACCCATCCGCGCACCGTCGCCCGGGTCCGGGACTCCCTGCCGCTCGACAAGACGATGTTCATAGTTGCCAGCAAATCGGGGACCACGGTGGAGTCGATCTCCCACTTCGGCTATTTCTTCAACCTGGTGGGCAACCCCCAGCAGTTCGTCGCCATCACCGACCCCGGCACCCGGCTGGCCCGCCTGGCAAACCTGATGGGATTCCGCAAGGTGTTCATCAACCCGCCGGACATCGGCGGCAGGTACTCGGCGCTGTCCTTGTTCGGCCTGGTGCCGGCGGCACTGGCGGGAGTAGACCTGTATGCCATTCTCGACGACGCCGAGGAGATGGCCTGTGCGTCCCACCACTGCGTGCCGGTCGAGCAGAACCCGGGAGCCTGGCTGGGCATCACCCAGGGGGTCGCCGCAACTCAGGGAGTCGACAAGGTAACCGTCGTCCTCCCCGAGGAGATCCGCAGCCTCGGTGACTGGATTGAGCAGTTGATCGCCGAGTCGACGGGCAAGCAAGGCCGGGGGATCCTGCCGGTGGTGGGGGAGGATCTGGCATCGCCCGAGCACTACGGAAGAGACCGGCTGTTCATCTCGTTGGGCGACGCCCCCGGCCTGGATGCGCTGGCGGCGGCCGGACACCCCGTGGTCAAGATCGACTACACGCGTCCGACCGATCTCGGCGGCGAGTTCTTCAGGTGGGAGTTTGCCGTCGCGGTCGCCGGCTACATCCTGGGCATCAATCCGTTCGACCAGCCGAACGTGGCGCAGGCCAAGGAGGCGACGAAGGCGATCCTGGACTCGGGGGCCTTCGAGGATCCCGGGCTTGACGACCTGAAGCCGCTGGTGGAATCGATCAAGCCGGGGGACTACGTCGCAATCCTGGCGTACCTGGACCGGACCGAGGAGACCGAACGGGAGCTTCAGGCGGTTCGTCTGAAGTTTCGCGACGACCACCGGGTGGCGACCACGGTCGGCTTTGGTCCCCGCTACCTGCACTCAACCGGACAGCTTCACAAGGGTGGACCCAATACGGGGGTGTTTATCCAGGTGATAGATGCCGACATGGGCGAGGACCTGCCCATACCCGATGCACCGTACTCGTTCGGTGACCTGATCAGGGCGCAGGCGCTTGGGGACTATCGAAGCCTCAAGGACGCCGGCCGCCGTGTTGCCAGGGTCACCCTGGAGCAACTGCGTGAGGTGATGTCATGAAAATCGGAATGGTCGGACTGGGCAGGATGGGCGGCAACATGGTGGAGCGGCTGAAACGCGACGGCCACGAAGTCATCGGTTATTCCCGCTCCAACACCCAGCAGGCGAAGGACCTGGCGGACCTGGTCCGCCAACTGCCGACCCCCAGGGTCGTCTGGCTGATGGTGCCCGCCGGCAAGGTCACGCAGGTGAACATCGACGAGATGATGAAGCTGCTGGAGCCGGGGGACGTGCTCATCGACGGCGGGAACTCCAACTTCCGCGACACCATCCGCAGGGCTTCCGAGGTCGAGGCTCAGGGAATCCATTGGGCCGATTGCGGCACGTCCGGAGGCGTCTGGGGGTTGACCGAGGGCTATTCGCTGATGGTTGGGACCTCGCCGGAGGCCTTCAAGATCATCGAGCCGCTTTGTGTGACCCTGGCCCCCCCCAACGGGTATGCCCACGTGGGTCCGGCGGGATCCGGCCACTTCGTGAAGATGGTCCACAACGGCATCGAGTACGGCATGATGCAGAGCTTCGCCGAAGGCTTCGAGATCATGCGGGCCTCGCAGGAGTATGACCTGGACCTCCACCAGGTAGCCCAGGTATGGAGGCAGGGGTCGGTCGTGCGCTCCTGGCTCCTGGACCTTGCGGCATCCGCGTTCGAGAAAGATCCCGACCTAACCCAGCTGAAGGGCTACGCCGAGGACTCCGGGGAAGGACGCTGGACCGTGCTCGAGGCGGTAAACACCGGCGTCGCTGCTCCGGCCATCTCGGCTGCTCTGTGGGCGCGGTTCGTCTCCCAGCAGGAGGATTCGTTCTCCATGAAGGTCATTGCGGCCCTCAGGCGGGAGTTCGGGGGACACGCCGTCAAGAGCGAGTAAGGGTTTAATTAGCATTGCTACCGTGCATATAGTTGAGTCAGCCGCAAGGCGCACCCGTCAGGGGAATAAATGATGAGTCGCTTCGTTTCTAGGTACGACAGAGAGGAGGAAGGTCTCCGGCCATCCTGAAGAAAAAAGGGCTCAGACGGGCCCGGGATGAGCGCAGTGGCCTATCCAGGACATGGGAAATCTTAAAGCAGTAACCGACGGCGATTTTCAGGAGAACGTGCTGGACTCCGACACCCCCGTACTGGTCGATTTCTGGGCCGAGTGGTGTGGCCCTTGCCGTGTGGTAGCCGGTGAGGTCGAAAAGCTTGCAGTCGAGCTGGAGGGCCGGATGAAGGTCGTCAAGCTCAACATCGACGAGAACCCCCGGGTTACCGGCAACTACGGCATCATGTCAATCCCGTCGCTGGTCCTCTTCGCAGACGGTAATGAGGCAGCCCGTGTGGTCGGCGCCCGGCCGGCAAGCGCGATCCGCAACGCGATCGAGGAGTTCCTGCCCGCCAAGGCCGCTTCCGCGGACGCAACGTCGGCGTGAGGATCTAACGGTTTTCGAAAGGCCGGCTCCCCTCGGGGGCCGGCCTTTCGGGTTCCGGGACTGGACTATGGGGATTTCCAGCCTGGTAGTGGCGGTTCGGGGTATCGGCGACGTCGGTTCCGCGATTGCGCACCGGCTGTTCCAAGCCGGCCACAAAGTCTGGATTCACGACGACCCGCTTCCCGCCGCCCCCCGAAGAGGCATGTCGTTTGCCGATGCCGCATTCGACGGCTCGGCGGTGCTGGAGGGCGTGACGGCAACCCGCTACGAAAACCCCAACAAGTTCGCCAAGGCGCTGCAGGCCGGTAGGGAGATCCCCGTCTACCTCGGGAACCTGTTCGAGATGCTGTCCTATTTGGACCCCTCGGTGCTGGTGGACGCCCGGATGCGCAAGCACGGCGAGCCCGAGCGCCAGACCTCGCTGGCGCCCTTCACCGTAGGCCTGGGCCCGAACCTGGAAGCCGGCGAGACCGCATCGGTGGTGGTCGAGACCCAATGGGGCGACGACCTGGGCAAGGTGATCACCTCCGGCCGGACCAAAGAGCTGGAGGGCGAGCCGCGTGAGTACGGCGGGTTCTCCCGGGAGCGTTTCGTCTACGCGCCGGTAGAGGGCGTCTTCCATACCGACCGCAAGATCGCCGACCGGGTGGAGCCGGGCGAGCTGGTCGCCTGGA
>DATLGP010000039.1:0-5846 GCA_035540395.1 Actinomycetota bacterium | reverse complement strand
TGATCAGGGCGTTGATGATCGCGAGGATAGCCGCCCCCACCACCACGCCCACCATCGAATCGAACAAGGACCTCACCTGCTTGACCGTTCCCTCGATCACCTCGAGGTACTCCGACCCGCTGCTGACGTAGACGGGCACCGGCGAATCCTCGACGAAGCTCTCCACCTGGGCCCGAATTGCCTCGGCGTCGGCCGAGTCGTCGAAGGTCAGCTGGTAGTCGCTCACCCCGGTGCGGCCGAACCAGTCGATGACGTTTTGCCGCCCGATGGTCACCAGCCCGCGCTCCCAGGTGAACGACGGCAGCGAGGCGATGACGTGGACGTCCCTCTCGCCCGAGGGGGTCGGCAGGGTCAGCTGGTCGCCCGGGCCGATGCCGAACAGCTCCTCGAACCTGGTGGACACCACTGCGGCAGTCCCCTCCTGAACCTGGATCCGCTGGGCCGGGCTTATGCCCGCCATCGCCGGCTCGGCCCCCTGGGACCTCGAGGTGCCCTGCACCAGGACCCGGTCTCCCCGGTAGCTGACGAACGAGAACGTGTTGGTGCCGACGTTGGCCACTCCCGGAATGGCGGCCAGCTCCGCTTCCCACTCGGGGGGCAGCAGGACGTCGGTGGCCAGGGCCACCCCGGAGGCGGCCGACACGTAAAGATCGATCCGGCCGAGCGAGTTGGTGGAATCGGTCACCGAGGTGTTGATGTTGGCGCTCGCGCTGGCCTGGGTGACGATCATTCCCACCCCGGCCACCACCGCTACGCTGGTCGCCCACGCCCGCCGGGGCGAACGGCGAACCGCGGAGGCGGCCAGCCGGCCGGACACGCCGAATTTCTCTGCGAACCGGGCCGTGGCGTTGGCTATCGGGTGGGTGAGCCCGAAAGTGGCGACGATCGCCCCCACCACCAGACCACCCATGGCCAGGAAACCGGCCCACCCCGGGCCCCAGATCGCAGTGAAGAACGCTCCCAGGAAGATCGCCACACCGAGGAACGTCGGGATGGGGGCCACCCCCTTCACGTCCTCAAGGGCCTCGAGCACTCCCACCGGCCGCATCGCCGCCGCGGGCTCCACCTTCACGGCGGCCATCGCTGGCATCGCGGCCGCCACCACCGAAGAGACTACGCCGACCGCGATCGCCATCGGGATGGCGTAGGTGGGCATGTTCAGATCGACCCCCACCCCCAGGCCGTTCGTATAGAACTCGGGGATCGACCGGACCAGGACGCCCGCCAGGCCCACTCCCACCGCGCTGCCCAGGATCGAGCCGATCAGCCCCAGCAAGGCCGCCTCCCACAGCAAGGAGCGCAGAAGCATCCGCCGGGCCCCGCCCAGCGCCCGCAGCGTCGCAATCTCGCGCCGCCGTTCCAGGGCGGCCATGCTCATCGTGTTGTAGACCAGGAACGCCCCGACGGTCACCGCGATGCTGACGCCCATCAACATCCCGAACCTCAGGCTGGCGGTGGAGGATTGCGCCTGGCGCACCCGGCCCGACGGCGAGTCGACGAAGGCTCCGCTTCCGGTCTGGCGTGAAAGCACCCGGCGAAGCCCCTCCAGCGACTGGCCGTCCTCCGCTATCACAAAGATCGAGTCGATCCGGGGGCCCTTGCCCAGGACCTGCTGGGCGAGAGGCAGGGGCGCCACCGCGAACATCCCGTCGTTGAACCGCCCGGCCTCACCTCCGATGACCCCCAGCACCGCCAGCTCCCGCTCGCCGGCGGTGGAAAAGACCTTGACCGTAGAGCCGCGCCCGGCGCCGGTGCGCGAGGCGAGCGCCCGGCCGATCAGGATGCCCGGCTCGCCGGCCAGGCTCTGCATGTTTGCCCGCTGGTCGGCGGCCAGCTCGGTCCCCAGCAGTTCGGCCCGCTGATCGACTCCCAGGATCATCACCGGCTCCCGGTCGATCAGGGCCCGGGACCGGATCATCGGGACCGCCGCCTTCACCCCCTCGGTCTCCTCGACGTCGAAGAACAGCCGCTCGTCCAGGCCCTCGTTGGAAACCGCAGAAACCTCCAGGTCGGCGACGCCGGCCAGGTCCTGGATGAAGCCCTCGACCGAGCCGGTCAGCGATCCGAGCAGCCCCAGCACGGCCACCAGCAGGGCGGAACCGATTGCGATTCCCGAGATCGACAGGGCGGTGCGGGCTCGGTGCTCGGTGAACCGGCGGAGGTTGAGGATCCTGAACAGGGTCACCCGGCGAGCACCCCGTCCCTCAAGGAAACCTGCTGGTCGGCCATGGACGCCGCCTTGGCGTCGTGGGTCACTATCACCACGGTCCGGCCTTCTTCGGAAACTATGTTGCGCAGCAGGTCCAGCACCGCTTGCCCGGAAGCGGAGTCCAGGTTGCCGGTGGGCTCGTCGGCCAGCACCAGCAGCGGGTCGGCGATCAGCGCCCGGGCGACCGCTACTCTTTGCATCTCGCCGCCCGAAAGCTGGGACGGCTTGTGGTCCACCCGGCCGGCCAGGCCCACTTTCTTCAACAGGTCGACCGCCTTCGGCTGCACGTCCTTCAGCTTCTCGCCGTCCAGCAGCCGGGGCAGGGCAACGTTCTCCCAGGCGTTCATCGTCGGGAGCAGGTTGAAGAACTGGAAGATGAAACCCAGCCGCCGCCGGCGGAAGATAGTCAGCTGCTGATCGTCCAGCTCGGCCAGGTCGTGGCCGTCAATCACCACCGACCCTCCGGTCGGGGAATCCAGTCCCCCCATGAGGTGCAGCAGCGTGGACTTACCGGAGCCCGACGGGCCCATGACCGATACCAGGCGCCCGGCCTCGATGTCGAAAGAGACCCCCCTCAAAGCCGGCACCCGGGCGGCGCCCAGGCTGTACTCCTTCACGAGGTCGGTTACCGAGACAAGTGCCACTTAAGCCTTTCCTTGCCGCTCCGGTTCCGGAGGATCCCGGAGCCGGGGCGCACTGATGATGGGGTCAATCCACTGTAAGGCCGATCAGGTTTCTTCTTGCTGCGCGGCCCGACCGGGCCTTACTGGACGGCGAAGGTGGCGGTTTGGGTGTCCTCGGGGATAACGCCGGCAAAAACCGTGTCCTCCAGCGTGGCGGTGAGGTCATCGGGAAGATCGATGAACCGCACCTCGGCGGCTCTGGCCGCGGCGGCCAGGTTGGAATGGGTCGACCGGACCACCACTGCGAAAATCGTGGCCGGGTCGGTGGTGAGTTTGCCGAGAGCCTCTTTGTGCAACTCCACGTCCTTGGCGTAGACCGCCCGGTAGGCCGGGTCGTCCACCTGCTCCGCGATATCTTCGAGCACCTTGAGCTGGCGGCTTACCGAGGCGCGCATGGCGCCGGCGGCGTCCTGGAGCGAACCGCTTTCCAGCGGCACCTCCTCCGGCTTGAAGCTGCGAACCGGCACCCGCACCTGGGCGCTCAGGGCGTCGAGGCTGCGGGCCTGCAGGAAGGCGTTCACCGCCGGTGCAGTCCGGTACTCCTTGAAAACTACCAGCGCCAGAGTTGGGTCGGCAGGGTGCGAGCGGGCCCGCTCGGTCAGCGTCGACTTCTTCCTCTCGATGTAGGGGCCCACCGGCTCGCCGTACTCAGGGCCCACACGGCCGGCCGCCTGCTCTTGCGGTGCCGGGTCCTGGTCGGGGATCCCGGAGGCGGCGTTGCCGATCTGGTTGCTGATCACGCTGACCGCGCCGGCTATGAACAGCAGCAGCCCGAACAGAAACACCGTCAGCGAGGGCCTCCGCCGAAGCGCCTCCAGAAACTCCGCCAGGGGTCCCGCTCCCGGAGGCGTCTCCTCGGTGCCGGCGTCGTTCATTGGGCGTCTGCCCTCTCCCTGGCCCGGGACAGCGCCACCTGGAGGTCGTCCGGCAGCGGCTCGGCAACCTCCAGCGGCTCGCCGGAAAGCGGATGGTTGAAGCGCAGCTCCGCGGCGTGCAGGAAGGGCCGGTCCAGCTCGAGAGCCTTCGCAAGGTGCTCGGCTCCCCCACCATAGGTGGTGTCACCTACCACCGGATGGGAGATGTGCGCCAGATGCACCCGGATCTGGTGGGTGCGGCCCGTCAGCAGCTCGACGCGCAAGTAGCTCACCTCTCCCAAGGTCTCCAACACCTCGAACTCGGTGACCGACGCCCTTCCCTCGGCCCTGACCGCCATCGCGGTGGGATTCTTGGAGGAGCGCCCCACCGGTGCTTCGATTCTGCCACGGGGCAGGGAAAGACTCCCGTGCACCAGCGCCAGGTAGGTCCGGGAGATCTGCCGGTCCTTCATGCTGCGGATGAGCCCGGCGTAGGCTTCGTCGGTCTTGGCCACTATCAACAGCCCGGAAGTCCCCTTGTCCAGTCGATGAACTATCCCGGGCCGGTGCTCTCCCGCCGCCGGGGCCAGCGGCATGACGGCTGCCAGAGCGTCGACCAGGGTGGGCCCCCGGGTCCCGGCCGCGGCATGGACCACCAGCCCGGCAGGCTTTGCGATAACCGCAAGGTGCTCGTCCTGGAAGCGCACGGGCACGTGCGGGAGCGGCCCGGTGGCCTGGACCCGGTGCGGCTCGTCCACCTCCACCGACTGCCCTTCGGCAATCTTCAGCGACTTGGCGGCGGGCGCCCCGTCCACCGTGACCTTTCCCCCGGCGATGAGCCGCTGCAACTCGGTCCGGCCCCGGCCCGACACCTGGGCCAGCCAGACATCCAGGCGGGTTCCGGCGGCGGCCGCGTCCACGGTGAACCTCAAGAGCGGTCCTCCCGAAAGGCCTGCACCATCAACAGCACCACGCCGACCGAGATGGCGGCGTCGGCCAGGTTGAAGGTGGGCCAAAACGACAGGTAGATGAAGTCCACCACGTGCCCCCGGCCCCCGCCGGGCGGCTGGATCACCCGATCAATCAGATTTCCTACGCCCCCGCCGATCACCAGGCCCAGCCAGATGGGCGCCGAAGGGTCCCGCAGGGCCCAGACGATCACCACGACGACGATCACGCTGCTGGCAAGCGCGATCCAAAGGGTCGCCCCGCGAAACAGCCCAAATGCACTGCCCGGGTTCATCACCAGCCGGAGGTCGAAGGTCTCCCCGATGATGGATATGCGGCGGCCGTCCCCCAATACCGCCAGGGCCCAGGCCTTGGAGATCTGGTCGGCCAGAATAACTGCGAGGGCTATTGCAAATAACGCCAGCTTGTTGGATCCGGCTACCTGCGTTCTTCGGCCTTCTTGCACTCAATGCACAATAGTGCATGCGGAAGCGCCTTTAGCCGCTCCGGTGAGATCGGTTTTCCGCAGCCCTCGCAGATGCCGTAGGAGCCCTTGGCGATCTTCGCCAACGCCTTGCTGCTCTTCTCCAGCAGATCCTGGACGTTGTTGGCGATCGACAGATGCTTTTCCCTCTCGAAGGTGGCGGTCCCCGCCTCGGCAGGGTTTTCGTCCGACCGGATATCGGTGGCGATCTCCGACTCGCTCGAGCTGAACGCCTGCGATTCGGACTGCAGCTGATCCTGAAGCTCGGATCGTTGGCCGATGAGGGCCTTTTTGATTTCCTTTAGAGCTTTTGCGTCGAACGGTATTGCTGAGTTGCCGTCGGGCGATGAACCATTCCCATCTTTGTTGGCGCGTGCAGACGTTGCTTGCTGCACTTGAGTGTTGTCAGGCATATCGATCCAGTCGTGAGAGATACAGGGGGTGGAGGGACGCTCCGCTACGTTCTCGCTGCGACCCCTGGAGCGGCGGAGATTAGCACCTTTCCGTATTGGCAGTCAAAACCAGCTTTTTTGCCCTACCCCGCCCGGTCGCAATCAAACGCCCGCCGGGCTTCCGGAACGAAATTCATCCGGCCGCCAGGGGCGGTGCGCTCGAATATCCTCACCGTTTAGTAACCTCGAAGTGCCCCCCAGCTAGAAAGGCATACG
>DATLGP010000038.1:0-5435 GCA_035540395.1 Actinomycetota bacterium | reverse complement strand
GAAGCGGGTTGCTCATGATCAGCTCGGAGGCGATGAGAAACGGGACGCTGCCCAGCACGACTGCTACAGCCCAACGGAACGCGGGCGAGGGATTGCGCTCGGGCGATCTGACCGCCACCAGGCCCCCGACTGCCCCCACTGTGGCGGTGACCGCGACGGCAAACGTGGATGGTGCCCGTGCCACCAGCGCAAGAGTTCCCCCCGCCACTGCCAGCGGAGCTTCCCAGGAGCCGGCGCGAAGCTGCGCCCTCACCGCACCTCGATCCGCCGGACCGCGATCACCCGGGGGTTGAAAGGCGCATGGTCGCCGGCTACGAACTCGGCTTGCAGGATGTGGTTGCCCGGCTCGACCTCGATCTCCTGGTCCAGCCCGTAGGTCATGGTCGAAAGCTGGCCGTCCAGGCTCAGGTGCATGTGCCCCTCATCGGGCCGGATCGTCCGGGTGGCCTCAGGAACGATCCTCGCGTTCTCCAGCGAGATCACCACCCGCATCCGGTTGCCCTCGATCACCGCGCCCTGCGCCGGTTCTACGATAGACATCGTCGCGGTGGAAGCCGGCCGCTCGGATTGCGGGGTGACCTCGTCGCCGCCGCAGGCGGCTGCGAGCACGGTGAGCAGTCCGACACACATCCACAACTTCATCCTTCGAACCCCGGTCGCCGCCATGAGCCTCCCTACCTTGCATCGATTGATGTATAGATTCTAGAGCGTCCTGAAGGGAACCGATTGCCGGGTAGCCTCCGGGCATCGGCGTCCCGCCCGCGCTGGTAACAGCAGGGCGCCAAAAAGCGCCGTTTCAGGGCATAGCCTCCATCAGGGAGACAAGCTTGCGAACTGTGTTGCAGTTGCGGATCGTCATCTTCTTATACAGGTCGGTGCCGACGATCCGCAGCAATCCACTGCGCGTGACCCGGTCTTTGTCCACCCGCCAGATGATGGCTCCCGGGACGTAGAGTACGTCGTCGATGTCCTGCTTTATGGTCAACTCCTGAAGGATGGACGGGTCGTCAACCTCATCCCAGAGGAACATCACGTCGCACTTCATGGTGGAGTCGTTGACCCATGTGTCGGGGAGACGGCGCACCACTTCCGTCATCTCGCCCAGGTCCCGAACCAGGACCTTCAGGTTCAACCCGAACTCGGCGGCAATTCCGTCCTGCAGCACTGCCGTCAACTCCGCAGGAGACCTTTGAGGGTCCTCAAAGATGACGTTTCCGCTATTGATGTAGGTCCGAACATCGGTCAAGCCGGCGGATTCACACACCGCCCGTAGCCTTGGCATCTCGACACGGTTGTTTCCACCGACGTTGATTCCGCGCAGCAGTGCCAGGTAGACCATGGAGCCAACCCCCGTTTCACTTCCGGCGCACCCGGACCATTATCGGAAATTCGGCCTTGCCAACGCCCGTACCAGGCGGCTTGGGCCGCCATGTGCGCTGGTCGGGGATCCTGCTCAACGGGGAGCGGTATAGCGCGCAGGCGGGCCGTGCTATCTGGATCGCAGAGATCTGGAGCCGGGCGTAGACGAACGGGCCGGCAGCCGGCTCAGGCCCAAGCGACCAGGCCCAGCTCGGTGAAGGAGGTGAGATTCTCGTGCGCCGGAACAATCCGCACGGAGAACCCATAGCGTCCTGCCGTCTCACAGTTGAATGCCCCCTCGTAGCGGAATCCGCCCGACGCAGCCCTTCCCTGAAGGGCCATCTCGGCGATGTGGGTGTCCTGCAGCTCATCCCCGGGGCCCACCTGGCCGTGGAGCAGTTGAAGGGAAACGTCTTCGGGATTCAATGGGCCGAGCTCGACAACCGCCTCGACCGTGCGCGAGTCGCCCCGGCTGGCGGCCTGCGGGTTAAGTTCCTCCACAGCCGCAACCTTGACCCCGGTCCAACCGGCGGTCACCCGGGCTCTCCACTCGGCCAGCGCCCTGACCAGCCGGTAGTCGTCGGCATAAAGAGCTTCGACATTGCGCGCCAGCGGCTCGTACATCAGATCCAGATAGTCGCGCAGCATGCGGGCGGCACTCACCTTAGGACCCAGGCTGGACAGCGATCCCTTGACCATGTGGACCCATTCCCGGGGGACCGGGCTTTCGCCGCGGTCGTAGAACTTGGGGACCACCTGCCGTTCCAGGATCTCGAACAGGCTGGCCGCCTCCAGCTCGTCGCGCTTGCGCATGTCCTCGTAGGTCTCCGCTGAGGAGATCGCCCACCCGTTCTCGCCGTTGAACATCTCGTCCCACCATCCGTCCCGGATCGAAAGGTTCAGGGCACCGTTGAGCGCAGCCTTTTCGCCGCTGGTGCCGCACGCTTCCAGCGGTCGCCGCGGGTTGTTCAGCCATACATCGGATCCCTGGTACAGCATCCGGGCGATTCGCATGTCGTAGTCGGGGATGAACACCACCCGGTGCCGGACCAGCGGGTCCCGTGAGAACTGAACGATCTCCCGGATGATTCCCTTGCCGATCTCGTCTTTGGGATGCGACTTGCCGGCAAGCACGATCTGCACCGGACGCTCGGAGGAAAGCAGCAGCGCCTTCAGTCTCTCCGGGTACTGGAACAGCAGCGTGGCCCGCTTGTACTCGGCAAACCGGCGAGCGAAACCTATCGTGAGAGTTCTCGAGTCCAAAACGCGGTCGGCCCAGTCCAGGTCTCCGCCGCTGGCTCCGCTCTGCATCAGCCCGGCCTTCAGCAGAGAGCGGGCGTGCAGCACCAGCTGCTCCCGGGCAGTCTCCTTCACCCTCCACACCTCGTCGTCGCGGGCAGATCGGATCTGTGCCCACCGCTCCCCGTTCGCCTGGTCCCAATCCGGCATCACGTACCGGTCGAAGAGCTTGGCCATGCTGGAGGACACCCAGCTGCGGGCGTGCACCCCGTTGGTGACGTGCCCGATGGGAACCTCCTCTACCGGGATGTCGGGCCACAGGCTCTGGAATATCTGCCGGCTGACGTGGCCGTGGAGCTTGGAAACCGAGTTGGCTTTGGACGCCAGCCGCAGGGACATGACCGCCATGTTGAAGGGGGAGGAGCGGTCGGCTCCCGGCTCCTGCCCGATGGACATGAACTGGTCGAAGGTGATCCCGGCCTCCTCGGCCCAGCTCTTGAAATATCGCTCCATGAGGACCCGGGGAAACCGGTCGATCCCGGCCGCCACCGGTGTGTGGGTGGTAAATCCGGTAGAGACCCGGTTGGCCTCCAACGCCTCGACGAACGAAAGCTTGTCGTCGACCATGAAGCGGCGGATTCGCTCGAGGCTGAGGAAGCCGGCGTGTCCTTCGTTCATATGGAAGACCTGGGGGTCTTCGCCGACGGCCTGGAGCGCCCTCACGCCGCCCATGCCCAGCAGGATCTCCTGCGCCATCCGGTGTTCTTCGTCGCCTCCGTACAGGCGGTCGGTGACCTGCCGTGACTGGGGGTCGTTGCCCTCGACATCGGAGTCCAGCAGGTACAGGCGCACCCGGCCGACCTGTGCCTTCCATATCTGCGCCTTCAGGGGCGTCCCTCCCAGGCTGACCTCGACCTCCGGCTTCATGCGGGTCAGCGCCATGCCGTACGGATCCAGCTGCATGTACCGTTCCTGCTGCTGCCCATCCGCGTTCAGCTCCTGGCGGAAGTAGCCCTCGCGGTAGAAAAGGCCCACTCCGACGATTGGAATGCCCAGTCCGCTGGCCGCCTTCAGGTGATCCCCGGCCAGCACTCCCAGCCCCCCCGAGTACTGAGGGAGGGTTTCGGTCAGACCGAACTCCGGTGAGAAGTAGGCCACCGACCGCAGCGGGCTGTTTCGGTGCTGGAACCACCGCTCCGACTCCATGTAGTGCTGGAACTCCAGGTGCACCTCACGAAGGAACTCCATGAAGGACCTGTCCTGGGCCAGTTCCTCGAACCGGCTGCGGCTGACCCCGCCGAGGACCTTCAAGGGGTCTCCCCCCGTCTTTTCCCAGACATCGGGATCTACCCAGCGGAACAGATCGCGGGCGCGGTCGTCCCACGACCAACGCAGGTTCATGGCGATGACTTCCAGGGGTGCGAGCGCCTGCGGGAGGCGCGCGCGGACCGTGAAGCTTCGCAGCGCCTTCGGACTCACGAAAAGGACTGTAACCCATCGGCCACCACGGCTGACAAGAAACCGCCCGCTTGCCGCAGTTCCGACTGCGCTCCAATCCGATGCGCCGGTCGCTCCGTATACCCGGTACAGCGTTCAGGAGGTTAAGACAGTGAAAGTAAAAGCATTCTGGTCAACCAGAGCAGCGCTTTGTGTTGTGGTGCTGGTTCTGGCAATGGTGACGGCAGCCTGTAGAACCGGCGAAGGCCGGCCCGGCTCCGCCGCCGCTCCTGCCGCCGCCGAAACTTCGGGAGCCCATTCCGGCCACGCGGCAGCGGGGACCGGTGTCCAGATGCGGCTGGTCAAATTCCGCCCGGCGCTGCTGGAGGTGCCGGCCGGCACCGAGGTCACCTGGACCCAGGCCGATGCCGGGTTCCACACCGTTACCTCGGGAACCGCGGAGCGGGGCGATTCGGGTGCAACGGCCGCCCTCGACGGGTCGTTCCGCTCGGAGCGCCTGAGCACCGGCCAGACCTTCAAGTTCAGGTTCGACGAGGCCGGGACCTATCCCTACTTCTGCGAGATTCACCCGGCCACCATGACAGGGGAGGTGAGGGTCGGCGCCTAAATAAGCAGTTTCCCTCGATGCACCTCGAAGCACCTCGAAGCACATGGACTCAACGACAGGAGTAATCAAATGGCAAAGAAGAAGCTACTCGGCCTGGTTGCCGTGCTGCTGACGCTCTCACTTCTGGGCGCGGCATGCACCAACAACGCAGGTACTGAGGCCGCTGCGGACACCACCACCGAGGTCCCCACCGCCGACAACGCATCTGCCGACCTGCGCTCGGGTCTTACCGCCCTGCTGGGCGAGCACGTCTACCTGGCGGCACTGGCAACCGGATCCGCTCTTCGCGGTGACACCGCCGGGTTCAACGCCTGGGCGGCTGCCCTGAACGGCGAGACCAACAGCAACAGCGCCGACATCGTCGCAGCCGTTCGCTCGGCGTACGGCGACGACGTGGGCGAAGCCTTCAACGGCCTATGGAGAAGCCGGGACCACATCGACGGCTTCGTCCGCTACACCCAGGCGATTGCCAAGGACGACCGCAGGGCTGCGGATCAGGCGGTAGCGGACCTCACCGGCTACGCCAGGAGCTTCGGCGAGACCATGAACCAGGTCAACGAGAACCTGCCGGCCGCGGCGGTCGAAGAGGGAATCACGATGCACGCCACCACTCTCATTGCGGTTATCGATGCCCAGAAGGCCGGGAACCAGCAGGCGGTCTACTCCTCGCTGCGGGAGGCGTACCACCACATGGACGAGTTGGCCAAGACGCTGGCCGGCGCCACGGTTGCCAAGTTCCCGGAGAAATTCGAGGGCGATCCTGGCTCCAAGG
>DATLGP010000037.1:0-7719 GCA_035540395.1 Actinomycetota bacterium | reverse complement strand
AGCCAGGATCAGATACAGGCGACCTTGGCCGTGCGGACGCAGACCATCTATCAACTGCTGCGCCGGCGACCGGGACCGGCCGGGGCCTCGCGGTCTCTACCAGGTAGTCCTCGCCGCACTGTTCTGCCCGGTGCCGGCGCCACCGGCCTGAGGTACGAGGCAACCGGCAGCCGAGAGGATCATGTGGTGGAGCGAACCGTCGGGTTTCGCATCTTCCGCGACGGCATCGAAACTCTCCTCGAGACCACTGCCATCGAGCCGGGGAGTTGCCTCACCCCCGAGGATCCCACCTTCACGGTTGGCGAATTGAGGGAATTCGAGGGGCTGCTGGAGCGGGTTGTTGCCGGGAGCGTCCTGCCCCCGGCCTCCGAATACGCCGACCTGCCGGCGCAGCCCGGCGGCAGCGGGGATCCCCGTGTGGGAAGGGCTCCCACCAATGGCATAGGCATCTCGCACGGCCTCAACCCACTAGGATCCAATCGATGACCACCCTGGCACCGGGAGACCCGGCCCCGCCATTCGAGTTGCTGGACCAGGGCTCGAACACGGTGAGCCTCTCCGATTTCGCGGGCCGAAAGCTGCTGGTGTACTTCTATCCGAAGGCCGGCACCGCCGGGTGCACCAAGCAATCGTGCGCAGTCCGGGACTCCCTGCCGGACCTGCATGAGGCGAATACGTCCGCGGTGGGGATCAGCCCGGACCCCCCGCAGGCGCAGGACAGGTTCAACCGCCGGTACGACCTTGGCTTTCCTCTGCTCAGCGACCCCGACCATTCGGTGGCGGAGGCCTACGGCGCCTGGGGCGAAAGGTCCATGTATGGCCGCAACTACATGGGCATCATCCGGTCCGCCTTCTTGATCGACGAGAAGGGAAAGATTGAAGGAGCCTGGTACAAGGTAAGCCCTGCCGGCACGGTTCCCAAAGCCCTTGACGCGCTGAAAGGCTGAGAGGCCGTCGATGCGGGAAATGAGCGAAAAACGCTGGAAGGCATTTCTGGTCGAGCGCCCAAGGACCGCCAAGCTCGCCACCACTCGCCGGGATGGAAGCCCTCACGTCTCGCCGGTGTGGATGGATTTGGACGACGAGGGGTCCATCGTCTTCACGACCCACGGTTCCAGCTTGAAAGCCCGGGCCATCCGGCGGGACCCCCGGGTCTGCCTGTGCGTGGACGACGAGAGGCCGCCCTTCGCCTACGTGATCGTCGAGGGTACCGCCGCAGTCAGCGAAGACCCGGTCGAACTGCTGCAAGCCGCCACCCGCATCGGCGGCCGCTACATGGGCCCGGCGCGGGCCGAGGAATACGGCCGTCGCAACGGTGTTCCGGGCGAACTGCTGGTCACCGTGCGGCCCACCAAGGTGATCGCTCGGGAGGGCATCTCCGACTAAATCGACCCTCGCTCAAAAAGAATCCTTTGACTTCGAAAGTTTTTCCTTAACGGAATCGCATTCCGGCCGATGACTAATGGGCCGAAAAAGGTTCCGAGCAAGTTGTGACCCGGAACCGGTACCCGAAAGAGATTTGCTTGGGGGACGTGGGCATGCTTTTGGAAGACAGGTACCGTCTTCTGCGGCAACTTAAGTCCGGCCGGGGGGTCGAGACCTATCTCGCGGAGGACCAACAGGACGCGGGCAGCCGGGTGGTCGTCAAAATCCTGCGCTCCGGCGTCGCCGCTCCGGCTACGTTGATGCGCCTGGAACACGAAGCTACGGTCCTGTCCCGGCTGCAGGACCCCTCCGTGCCGCCGATCCGGTTCGGCAAGCACGATGGCGGCCACTACCTGGTCCAGCCGTACCTGTCGGGACGGACCTTGACGGAGATTCTCCACGACGGTCCCGTTTCGGTGGGCGGTACTTTGGCGATCGCCCGGGACCTGCTCGAAACCCTCCAGCACGCCCACGATCTGGGGATCCTCCACCGGGACGTGAAACCCGGCAACGTGATGGTTCGGGGCACGGACCCGTTCGAGAAGGCCACCCTCATCGACTTCGGCCTATCCTTCAGCGCATCCCTCGATCCCGAGGTCCGCCAGGAGGCAGTGGGAACCGCACGGTACCTGGCCCCCGAGCAGGCGGGCCTGGTCGACGCCGCAGTCGACGAGCGCAGTGACCTGTACTCGGTGGGCATTCTCCTCTACGAATGCCTGGCAGGCCGCCCTCCGTTCGACGCAGAAAGCGTGGGCGAGGTACTGAGGCAACACCTCAGCCTACCGGTCCCCGGGCTTCGGGCCGCCGGCGTCGACGTTCCCCGGGCACTGGAGTCGGTGATCCTGCGGCTTTTGGCCAAGGAGCCGGGGAAGCGTTACCAGACCGCAGCGGGCGCGCTGGCCGACATCGAGGAGATAACCGATGCCCTCTCCCGAAACCTGGTGGATCCGCCCCTCGTCATCGGCCTGAGAGACCACCGGACGATTCTCGCCGAGCCGGCGTTCGTGGGCCGGTCGGAGGAACTCGCCACTTTGTCGCACCACCTGGAAATGGCATCCCGGGGGATGGGAGGCCTGGTGTTCGTCGCCGCCGAGTCGGGAGGTGGCAAGACCCGGCTCCTCGAGGAGTTCGCCGGCGAGGCGGCGCCCCACGGGGCCTGGATCCTAAAGGGACAGTGCGTTAGCGAGACCGCCCAGCGTCCTTATCAGTTGCTCGAAGGGGTTGCCCAGGGTATCGCCCGGGAAGCCTCCGAGAACCCGGGCCTTCTCAGCCATGTTCGAGCCCGATTGGGAGACCGGGCCGAGGCGGCCGCGACCGCGCTTCCCGAACTGGGTGGCGCACTGGGCCACACCTCGTCGGGCAGGCTCCCCGAACAGCACGGGGAGGTCCGCAGCCTCGCTGCGCTTTCTGCCCTGCTGGGATCGCTGGGCACGGCGAAACGGCCCGCGCTCCTGCTTCTGGATGACTGCCAATGGACCGACGGACTAACCGCCAAGCTGTTGCGCCTGTGGCACAGCCACTCCCGGGACGACCGCCACTACGTGCTGGCGGTGGTCGCCTTCCGCTCCGAGGAGGTGAGTCCCGCACACCCGCTACGTCTGGTCGAGCCGAGTGCCGAGATCTCTCTAAAGCCGCTCACCCTGCCTGAGGTTCGCAACATGACTCAGTCGATGGCCGGCTCGCTTCCCGACGAAGTCATAGACACGGTGGCCCAGCTTTCCGAAGGCAGCCCTTTCATGGCCGCTGCCGTGCTGATGGGGCTGGTCGAATGCGGGGCGGTCGAGGAGACCCCATTCGGATGGAGCGTCAACCCCGACGCCCTCGCCGACGCACAGACCTCGCGGCAGGCTGCCCTGTTCCTAGTGCGCCGGCTGGAGCTATTAAGCCCGCAGACTCTGCGGCTGCTTTCGGTCGGAGCAATCCTGGGAAAGGACTTCGACCTGCCTCTGGCCACAGCTCTCGCCGAGCAACTTCCCGAGCTCACCCTCCCGGCTCTCGCCGAGGCCCGCCGGCGCCGCATTGTGTGGGTGGACGAATCCAATCGCCGGTGCCACTTCGTTCACGACAAGATCCGGGAAGCACTGCTCGGCACTTTGAGCCGGGAAGAGAAACCGGAGCTTCACCTGCGGGCGGCCGAGCGGATTCAGCAGCTGGATCCTTCTCGGATATTCGAGCTCGCCTACCACTACGACGCGGCGGGGGCCGGCAGCCGGGCTCTCCCGTTCGCCATGGCCGCCGCCGAACATGCCCGCCGCCAGCACACCCTGGAGATCGCCGAAACTCACTACCGCATGGCACAGCGGGCCGCCGCGGACGCCGACCGCGCCCTCCGTCTGCAGGTGGCGGAAGGATTAGGAGACGTCTTGACCCTGCGCGGCGCCTACGAAGAAGCGACAGTCCAGTTCGGTATCGGCCTCGAAAAGGCAGTCGATCGCCTGGACCGGGCAAGGCTGAAGGGCAAGCTCGGCGACGTGGCGTTCAAGTGCGGGGACATGGTGGGGGCCCGCGGGCACCTCGAAGGAGCCATCCGCCAAATGGGGGCCCGCATGCCCCGCACCATCGTCGGACTGATTCTCGCCCTCGTGTGGGAAGCCCTGGTTCAGGCGCTTCACACCGTCTTCCCCCAGTGGTTCGTCGGTCGCAGGCCGGCCGAGCAGGCCGGCGCCGAACTACAGGCGGTCCGCATATACAGCCGTCTGGCGTACCTCTACTGGTTCCACAGCGGAAGACTCAGGTGTGCCTGGGCCCATCTTCGGGAGATGAACCTCGCGGAACGGTACCCGCCCACCCTCGAGCTGGCTCAGGCCTATTCCGAGCATGCTCCGGTCATGACGATGATTCCGTGGTTCGGCAGAGGACTGGAGTACGTTCGGCGGTCACTGGACATTCGTACCGCCCTCGGAGATGTCTGGGGCCAGGGTCAGTCGCTGAGCTTCAGCGGCGTCGGGCTCTATGCAGCCTCTCGTTACCGCGAGGCGATCGACCGCTGCCGGGAGGCGAAACGGCTGATGGAACGAACCGGCGACCGCTGGGAGGTCAATACCGCGGGCTGGAACATCGCCCTTGCCCAATACCGACTGGGTGAGCTGCGCAACGCCGTCGAGACCGCCCGTAGGGTCTACGAGTCGGCGATCGAGATAGGAGATCAGGCGGCGGCCGGGGTCGCACTCAGCGCATGGGCTCGTGCATCGGGCGGCAAGGTGCCTGCCGAGTTGATCCAGGCTCAGCTGGACCGCGCGGGCCTGGAGGACGCCAGCACGAACGCCGAGGTCCTGCTGGCGGAGGCGGTTCGCCTGCTGGGCGCCGGCGAGACCGGCGCCGCCATCGGGATGCTCCGGAAGGCCAGAACGACCGTCCGCAAAGCCGGCCTCAGGCAGGAGTACGTCGCTCCGATCCTTCCCTGGCTGGCAACGGCCCTCCGGATCCAGGCAGAAGCCATCTCGGCGCACAGCTCGGTCCCCCGCCGTCAGATGCTGACCGCGGTAGCAACCGCCCATCGGGCCGCGCTCGTATCTTGGAGCTATCGAAACAACCGGCCCCATGCGCTTCGCGAGCAGGGGTTGCTCGCCGCCCTGGACGGGCGCCCCGGCACCGCCCGGCGCCGGCTGAAGTCCAGCCTGGAAGCTGCCCGGCAACAGGGGGCCCGTTATGAAGAGGCACTTACGCTCGAGGCGATCGGCAAGGTCGGCCTGGCCCTCGGATGGCCGGGCGCAACCGAGAGCATGCGGGCCGGGGAAAGCCTGATTAAGGAACTGCGGGAAGAGCCCTCTCTCCCGGCCGAAGACCCGGACACGCTTTCACTTGCCGACCGGTTTACCACCCTCGTAGACATGGCGAGAACCATCGCCTCGGCTTCCGAGCGGGAAGGGGTCTATGCCGCGGTGAGGGAGGCTGCGATGAGCCTGCTGCGAGGAGACCAGTGCATGGTGGTCGACCTGCACGGCCGGGTCGCCGGTGCGCTGGTACACCTGGAGGATCTCGAGAACCTGAGCCGCACCATGGTGGAGCGGGCAATCGATACCGGCGAGCCGGTGGTCGTGAACATGGGCGACGAGATGGACGCCACCGAGAGCCTGGTGCTCTCCGGGGTTCGCTCGGTGATGTGTGCTCCGATCGTCTCCAAGGAAGGCTCGACCCAGGCCTGCGTTTACATCACGCACTCCCAGATGGGCGGTCTATTCGGGCGGCAGGAGGTCCAGCTTGCCTCCTTCATCACCACCTTGGCCGGTGCGGCGCTGGACCAGGTCGCCGGCAGCGAGGCCCGGCTGACTTCCCTGGCCCAAAACTCCAGCGACGTCATCAGCGTCATCGGACCTCAGGGACTTATCGAGTACCAGTCGGCATCGGTCCAGCGGCTCTTCGGGTTTCCGCCCTCCGAAATGACCGGTTCCCCCCTGGCGGCCTGGATCCATCCCGACGAGGCTGCCGATGTCATCGCAGAGATCCGCCGGATGTTAAAGGAAGGCAGAAGCCATTCCCTGCTCGAATGCCGCTTGAAGACGGCGGACGGCACCTGGCGGCACACCGAGACCACCGTGACGAACCTGGTCAACGACCCGATCGTTCGTGGCGTGGTTCTCAACACCCGGGACGTCACCGAGCGCAGGGCGATGGAGGAGGAACGCCGGCGGGACGAGGAGGCGCTCAGGCTGAGTCAGGCGCAGCTTTCGGCGGCCCAGCGGATCGGCCACTTCGGCAGCTTCCAGTGGGACATCGCCGCCGACCGTCTCAGCTGGAGCGACGAGCTCCACAATATCTTCGGGGTACCCCGGCAGGATTTCGACGGTTCGATTTCGACCTACCGATCCCTGCTGCATCCGGAGGACCGCGACCGGGTCGAAGCCATCCTGGATGCCGCCCTGGCCGCAGGCGGAGTTTTCGAGATGGAGCATCGAATCGTGAGGCCGGACGGCGGAGTGGCGATTTTGAGCTGCCGCGGTGAGGTCGTCGCGGGCTCCGGCGGGCAGCCTGAGCGCGTGATGGGGGTGGCCCAGGACGTCACCGACCAGAAACGAGTGGAGGACGCCTTGAGGGTGAGCGAGGACCGGGCCCGCGCCGCCATGGACCAGGCGGTCGAGGCTTCCCGGCTCAAGTCGCAGTTCCTGGCCACGATGAGCCACGAGATCCGGACGCCGATGAACGGTGTTCTGGGTATGGCGCATCTGCTGCTGGACACCAAGCTGACGCCGAACCAGCGCCGCTACCTGCAGGCGCTTCAGGAGTCGGGAACCAACCTTCTGGAGATCATCAACGACATCCTGGATTTCTCCAAGGTGGAGGCCGGGAAGCTCGAGCTGGAGAGCATCGACTTCGACCTTCGAAACATCGTGGAAAGCTCCTCGTCGCTCTTCCTGACCACCGCCCGGTCCAAGGGCCTGGATTTTGCGGTGACCATCAGCCCGGATGTCCCATCGTGGGTCAACGGCGATCCGGTCCGGCTTCGCCAGATCCTGACCAACCTGACCGGCAACGCCATGAAGTTCACCGACGCCGGGCGGGTCGGTGTTTCGGTCTCCGTAGCCGGCGGCCGGGTCCGGTTCGAAGTCTCCGACACCGGCATCGGCATCGACCCTCAGGCGGCCAAGAACCTTCTGGATCCGTTTGTCCAGGCGGATGCCTCGACCACCCGCCGGTTCGGCGGCACCGGGCTCGGCCTGGCGATCTCACGCCAGCTGGTGGAGCTTATGGGCGGAACCCTGGATTTCGAGAGCCGGCCGTCACTCGGCAGCAGGTTCTGGTTCGAGGTCCCACTGCGCCCGGCAACCCGGGCCCGCCCGGCGGAGGCCCGTCTTCCCGAGAAGCTACCGGAAGCCGAGCCGCCGAGTGGAGCGAATGCCGGCCGGGTACTGCTGGTCGAGGACTCCTACGTGAACCAACTGGTCGCCAGCGGCATGATGGAAAAGCTCGGGTACGAAGTGCAGGTGTCCCCCGACGGCGCCCATGCCGTGGATGTGGCGGCGGCCGGCCGGTTCGACCTCATTCTCATGGACTGCAGAATGCCGGTGATGGACGGGTACGAGGCGACCAGACGCATTCGCAACTCCGACGGACCCAACCGGACAACCCCGATTGTGGCGTTGACGGCTTCTGCCATGGCGGGTGACCGGGAGCGGTGTCTGGCGGCCGGCATGGACGGCTACCTTTCCAAGCCACTGGATCCCCGGGAACTAGCCGCGACGTTGAACGGGTTCAATAAAAAGCCCACTTCCCTTCAGGCGACGACAGCCCCGGCGCCGGCGCCGGGGCTGTCGTCGCCTGAAGGGAAGTGGGCTTTTTATTGAACCCGTTCAACGT
>DATLGP010000036.1:0-4585 GCA_035540395.1 Actinomycetota bacterium | reverse complement strand
GTAGCCCTTCTCCTCAAAAGCTGCGATCAGCTCCAGGGTTGCCTGGTGGACCGCACACAACCCGGCCTCGAACCGGGTGATCGCGTCGTCCAGCTCGTCGGCCGAACATTCAAGGAGTACCCCCGTATCCATGGTCAGAATCTATCCGGGAGGTATGACAAAAACCGGCCCTCCCAGGGCCGGCTACCGAAGAAAGTTGAAAATCTTTCGGGGATGTTCCTAGGCCGGCGAACCGTCCAGTACCTCAACCAACTCCGCCGCCACCTGCGCCGCCTCGGGATCGTTCGCCAGGCGGATCGGTTCGTAGCCGGAGTCGGTTGAATCCGGCCTGAGCAGGATCTCCTCGTGGGCCCAGGACCCGTCCGCGCCGGCGGTCTTGGAACTCTCCCAGATCTTTAGGGTGAAGGGGCCTTCCAGGTCGGGATCAATGATGTCCCGGTGCTCCAGTACCACCCGCCCGTTGCGCGACCCGGCGACCGGGCGGCGGAACACGCAGTAAGCCCCGTTCGGAATCCTCCGGTTCATCGACTCGCCTTCCACCCGGGCCACGAACAGGCCGGTCGCCGGCTTCGTGCTGCCGTTGGGTCTCACCCAGGCGTCTGGTTCCACCAGCTTTTCGTCGCCGACATGGCCCGCTGCCGCCTTGAGTGAGACCAGGGGGATGCAGTTGATCCACGGAAGGGCGTCGGATGCGGCGACGACCTCGAACGGCGCGGGCCGCACCTCCTCGGCCGGCGCCAGCTCTGGCTGCGCGGGGAACTAGCCGGAGATACAGGTCGCTCCGAAGACCGCGTCGGCCAGCTTCCTGCGAAACGACTAGTTGTCCATGAAATCTTTGAAGAGCTGGGTGTCGTCGTTGTGCATGCCGGTCATCACCCGGCGCAGAGCCTTATCGTGTTCGATGCGGGCGTTCTGTTTGTCGGAGTTCTGCCGGGCGTTGCGGTAGGCGGTGTCGGCCGCCACCTTCCTGGGTATCTCCTCGCTGATCAGGTGCTGGACCGGGTCCGAGTCGCTGCACTCAATGCCGCCGAACTGGTCGTTGACGTCTTGAGAATGTTGGAGAGCCGGTCGATCTCCGGTTCAAACAGGCCCCCGGCTTCCCCTGTGGGCACGGATCGATGAGCCTTTCTTCGTCCGGCAGTTGGATCCTGATGGCCGCCCGCTTCTCTACCCGGTAGCTGTCCATGTCAATGGTCTAGCTTGGGCACTTCTGACCCTTTGATAGAGATCCAGAGATTTCTAATCCAAGGCATGGGATGCTCCCGGGACGGCGCTCGCGGTTGTCTTCTATCCGTTCTCGCCCTGCCCTAGTGGTCCGGCGCCCCGTTCCAGGCGGATGGCGGAACCCCTTCCGTAAGCGCTCGTCGTCGGGTGACATAGCCGGTCCCGGCATGCAACCTGACAGTATTATACTCCCGGCGAATCCGGCCCAGCTCGATCTCCAGGGCCGTTCGAATCCCGCACCGCCTCCAGGTGAGGCCGTTCACCTGCCGGCATTCTCGCCGGCGCAGTTTCTTGCTCAGACCCAGGATCGATAGCTTGCCAACGCTTGGAGGCAACGTGTCAGGCCAGCAACTGCACCACGGCATCGACGGCGCGGTAGGTCTCAGCGGCACGCTGATCCCGGGTTAGCAGGACGAGGTCGTGCTCGGCGGCGCACGCAGCGATAAGTGCGTCGTAAACGGACCCTCCGGCGATCCCCAGTTCAGGAAGGGCTCTGAGGAGTTGCCCGGTCGCCTGGGGCGAGAGGAAGCGGCTTTCCGGAAAGTTGGCAGAGATCAACCGGGAGACGGCCGCCGGACTTCGCCGCGCTGGAGGGGGCAGCCGGGTCAACACCGAGAAGGTCTCGAATGCGGCATGGCCGGCCAGGCCAAGGGTCATCCCGGCCAGCGCCTGGACAGTGGCGGCGTGGGCGGCGTGGCCGGCGAAGGCCAGAGGCACCGCAACACTGGTGTCCAGCAGGAGGTGGCGCCTCGTCACTTCCGGTCGACGTCTCTCAGGGTTCTCACGCCCTCGTCGGTGAGAGCGATTCCGCCGGCAGGGATGATCAACAGGTCGTCTTCGGCTTCCAGGGCCTCCTCGGCGATGGGGGTGATGGTGAGGCTCGCGCCTCGAACCTCCACGTCGACCACGCCCGGCGCTAAACCCAGCCTCTCCCTGAGCACCTTGGGAATCACCAATCGCCCGGCATTATCGATGGTTGCCTTCATGCCTTAACAGTACCATTCAAGGTTTCAATTGCTGATTCGACAGGGTTATTGGACCTCCTAATAAGGTGGACCATGTTGCTCCCCAGGCCTCTGGCGGTTGGTTCAGCCGACTCTAGACGCGGTGGGACGGGTCCCAGGACGCTTGCGGCCGTCCGTGCGCCGGACGCGCCGGACGCGGCTGCGACAATAGGGCTGGACTGATTCCGGTTTGCAAAACCTAAGAGCGGGGACAGGGATGGCAAAAGATCGGAAGCCTGGAAAGTGGATGTACTGGCTGGCGGCGGGGATCTTCTTTGTTGGCGGTGTGCTGTCGTTTCTCTTGTGGACTGCCGGTACCCGCAACCACCTACTGCACAACCGGTCTCAGATGGAGGGGCTGGCGCGGGTGCCGGTGTCTCCCGAAGGACGAGTGATCAACCTCCCGGCAGGGGGGAACGCGGTTTTCGTCGAACATCGGGCTGGAGACGGGGCGTTCGACGAGGTTGGCGTTCGGATCATCGCGGTTGAGACCAGCGAGCGAGTGCCCCAGTTCCAACCGCTGGAACCCTGGTCCTATCGACGCGATGCCGTGGTGGGTGACGTTTACTCCGAGTTTGGGATCGAAAAGGCCGGTGAGTACCTCGTGACCGCCCAGTCTCTGGAGGGGGAGGCGACCACAACACCTGAGGTCGCCGTAGGGCCCTGGTCGACCAATCGTTCCGCAATCCTGATGATCGCGGTGGGCATGACTTCTCTAGCCATATCCCTGTTGTCGGGTTTCGTCCTCGCTTTCGTCACGTTCTTCATGCGCCGCAAGAGCTGAGGTTCGAACGCCGGCCCCGTTGTTATGCTCTTTGAAATTCACGAGGAGAACTCCATGAGCGACCAACCCAATTTGAAGCCGCGCAGCGTCGATGTCACCGAAGGCGCCAAGCGCGCCCCGGCCAGGGCAATGCTGCGAGCGGTAGGCATGCGAGACGACGACTTCTCGAAGCCCATAATCGCGGTCGCCTCATCCTGGAACGAGGTCACCCCCTGCAACCTGCATCTCGACAAGCTCGCCGACCGGTCGAAGGCCGGGGTCCACGAGGCGGGCGGGTACCCGTTGGAGTTCACCACCATTGCGGTCTCCGACGGCATCTCGATGGGGACCGAAGGTATGCGGGCCTCACTCATCTCCCGAGAGGCCATCGCCGACTCGGTTGAGTTGATGGTGCACGCCGAGCGCCTGGACGGGGTGGTTACCATCGCCGGCTGCGACAAGAGCCTGCCCGGGATGGTGATGGCGGCGGTTCGGCTGAACCTGCCGGCGGTCTTCCTCTACGGCGGGACCATCATGCCGGGGCGCTTTCGCGGTAAGGACGTGACGATTCAGGACGTGTTCGAAGGGGTGGGCGCTCACGCCGCCGGCAAGATGACCGACGCAGACCTGCACGAGCTGGAGTCCAACGCCTGCCCGGGAGCCGGGTCCTGCGCCGGGCACTACACCGCCAACACGATGGCGGCGGCGGTAGAGGCGATGGGCCTCTCGTTGCCGGGCAGCGCGTCCCCGCCGGCGATCACCGAACGGCGCGCCGAGTTCGCCTTCCAGAGCGGTATTGCGGTGGTCGAGCAGCTCCGTAGCGGAATCACCGCCCGCGACATCGTCACCCTGAAGGCCCTCGAGAACGCCATCACGGTTGTGATGGCCACCGGCGGCTCTACGAACGCGGTGCTTCACCTGCTGGCCATCGCCCACGAGGCCGGGCTCGAGCTCGACATCGACCATTTCGACACGATCTCCCGCCGGGTTCCCCACATCGCCGACCTGCGGCCCGCCGGGCGGTTCATCATGGCCGACTGGGACCGGGTCGGCGGGGTGCAGGTTGTCATCCGCGAGCTGCTGGAGGCGGACCTGCTGCACGGCGATGCTCTGACCGCCAACGGCAAGACCCTCGCCGAGAATGCCGAAGGAGCCGGTGACCCCGACGGAGAGGTGGTCCGGCCGACGTCCCGGCCGCTGCACCCAACCGGCGGCACTGTGATCCTGAGAGGCACCCTTGCTCCGGAGGGTTCCGTGTGCAAGGCGGCCGGCCTGGAGGGCGCAGATGCTATCCGCGGGCCCGCTCGGGTCTTCGACTCCGAGGATGCCGCCTTCGAGGCCGTGGTCACCGGGCAGATACGCTCGGGCGACGTGGTGGTCATCCGCTACGAGGGCCCCAAGGGTGGACCGGGAATGCGCGAGATGCTCGCCGTCACCGGCGCCATCTTCGGCGCGGGGATGGGCAAGGAGGTTGCGCTGATCACCGATGGCCGCTTCTCGGGTGCCACTCACGGCTTCTCGGTGGGCCACGTCGCCCCCGAGGCCGCCGACGGAGGGCCGATCGCCCTGGTCAAGGAGGGCGACGAGATAGTCC
>DATLGP010000035.1:0-11498 GCA_035540395.1 Actinomycetota bacterium | reverse complement strand
GCCGCCGAGCGCGGCGGCAACTGCGAGCTGACCGCCGCCGATGAGACCCGGGTGGTGGACGGAGTCACGATCATGGGTCCCACCAACCTGCCGGCAACCGTCCCGTTCCACGCCAGCTCGATGTACGCCAAGAACCTGGTCACCTTCTTGAGCCACCTGGTCAAAGAAGGCGCCTTCCAGTGGGACATGGAGGACCAGATCACAGTCGAGACCCTGCTCGCCCGGGACGGCGAGATCGTCCTTCCCCGGCTAAGGGAGTCGCTGGGGCTGGGGGCACCCACTGCGGCGGACGCCCAAACCCCGGGACCCGCCCAGCCCGAAGGCACCGCCGAGCTGCGCGTAGCACCCTCTGAAGGCGTCTCGAACGGAGCAGCGCCCTCGAACGAAAACGCCACCACCACCTAGCCGCAGGATCTAGACCTCAAGGGGGAAATTGGTCCATGGATGAAAGTCTTATCAACGGCCTGTTCGTCTTCGTGCTGGCCGCCTTCCTCGGATTCCAGGTGATCAGCCGGGTATCCGTGCTGCTGCATACACCGCTGATGTCGCTGACTAACGCGATCGCCGCCATCTCACTGGTGGGTTCTTTGATCCTTGCCGGGTCGGCTCAGGCGCCGTTCGCGACCGTGCTCGGCACCATCGCAGTGGCCTGCGCCTTTGCCAACGTGGTGGCCGGCTTTTTGATCACCGACCGGATGCTCAAGATGTTCAAGAAGAAGGAGCCGGTTAAGCCATGACCGACACAATGCTCGGCGTCTTCGCCGCCGTCGCCCCTCCCGGAGGCGGGGGGGACATGGAAACCATCGATGTCTTCATCAGCCTGATCTACCTGGTCTCAGCCGTCGGTTTCGTGTTCGCGCTGAAGTGGCTGAGCCATCCCAGCACCGCCCGCCGGGGCGTCAAAGCCGGCGAGCTCGGCATGTTCCTGGCAATCGTCGGCACGCTGATGAAAACCGAGATCGTGGAGTACCAGTGGATCATCGTGGCAATGGTCATCGGTGGAGCAGTGGGTGCTCCGATTGCCCTTCTCATCAAGATGACCTCGGTGCCCCAGCGGACCGCGTTCTCCCACGCCCTGGGCGCCCTAGCAGCCGGTCTGGTGGGTACCGCCGAGTACTACCTGCACGGCGCACAACTCTCCAGGGTGATCATGACCGCCATCGGCTTCGAGGTGATCCTCGGTTATCTGACCTTCACCGGAAGTCTCATGGCCTTCGGCAAGTTGCAGGGCCTGCTGCCGGGAAGGCCGATCATCTATAAGGGGCAGAACTTCTTCAACCTGTCGATCTTCGTCACTGCGGTGATCCTGGCCGTGTATCTGGTGATCAACCCGGGGGCGGCCCACCTGTTCCCCTACCTGATCGGCCTCTCCCTGATATTCGGCATCGTCCTTATCATCCCGATCGGCGGAGCCGACATGCCTACCGTCATCGCCCTGCTCAACGGGTACGCCGGACTGGCCGCCGCGGCAATGGGCTTTGCCATCGACAACAAGCTGCTGATCATCGCCGGCGCTCTTGACGGCACGTCCGGTTTGATTCTGTCGATCATCATGTGCCGGGCGATGAACCGCTCGTTCACCAATGTGCTGTTCGGGGGGTTCGGTGCCGTTGCACAAGGCAAGAGCGGGGCCGTCGAAGAGCGCACCGCCCGCAGCGCATCACCCGAGGAGACGGCCGAGATCCTGGAGGCCGCCACCTCGGTCATCATCGTCCCGGGATACGGCATGGCCGTCTCCCAGGCACAGCACAAGGTGCGGGAACTGTTCGATGCCCTGACCCGCAAGGGAGTGGACGTCAGGTTTGCCGTCCACCCGGTCGCCGGCCGGATGCCCGGGCACATGAACGTGCTCCTGGCCGAAGCCGATATCCCGTACGACCGGCTGTACGACATGGACTCGATAAACAGCGAATTCGCGCAGGCGGATGTCGCCCTGATCATCGGAGCCAACGACGTCGTCAACCCGGCGGCTCGAACCGACAAGACGAGCCCGATCTTCGGCATGCCGATTCTCAACGTCGACCACGCTCAGACGGTCATGGTCGTCAAGCGGGGCATGGCCACCGGATTCGCCGGGGTGGAGAACGAGCTGTTCTTCCTGCCCAAGACGATGATGCTCTTCGGCGACGCGAAGGGCTACATCGGCGATGTGGTCAAGGAGCTCTCCGGAGCCCCTGCCGGGATGGGCCACTAACCCAAGACCCGCTCGCAGCGAAGATCCGGCCGGTCCCTTCGGGGGCCGGCCGGATCGGTTTGCGGTAAGGGGTTTGCCGGTTCCCCGATAGAATCAAGCCGGTGAGCAGACCAGCGGATCGACGAGGGCCCCTTTGGATTTCATAGGGGACGTAATTGGTTGGCTGTTTCATCCGGATCTGGAACCGCTCCTCACCCGGGGAGCCCCGATCTTCATCCTGGTCATCACCCTTATCGTTTTCGCCGAATCGGGTTTGCTCTTCGGTATCTTCCTGCCGGGTGACTCCCTGCTGTTTTCCGCGGGGCTGGTCGTGGCGCTGGCGGGCCGGCCCTCCTTGGGATTGCTGATCGGCTGCGTGTTTGTCGGGGCGGTGCTCGGGGACCAGGTGGGCTACATCTTCGGCAACAAGGTGGGGCCCGCGATCTTCAAACGGCCCAACTCCCGCTTCTTCAAGCAGGAGAACGTCGTCAAGACCCATGCGTTCTTCGAAAAGCACGGCCCGAAGGCGCTGATCCTCGCCCGCTTCATCCCGATCATCCGGACCCTCACCCCGATCCTCGCCGGGGTCTCCCACATGCGATACCGGACTTTTGTCACCTTCAATGTGGTGGGCGGAGCAATCTGGTCGGTGGGGGGAATCATGCTGGGCTACGGGTTGGGCAGGCGGTTCCCGCAGCTCGAGCAGTACCTGACGCCGGTGATCCTGGTGATCATCCTGCTGTCGCTGACCCCCATAGCGCTGGAGTACCGGAAGACCAAGAGACAGGTAAGGACCGGGACTTAAATCCCGGAACCTTAGGTGATCTTCGCCGCTCGCGGGTATGAGCCGAGCACCCTGAGAAACGAGGTCTGCTCCGCCAGCGCGGCCAGCAGGTCCTGGGCGACCGGATCCTTGGTGGGAGCGTCGAAATCCAGGTAGAAGTGGTATTGCCACGCCTTGGCGCCGGAAGGCCGGCTCTCGAGCTTGGTCAGGTTCAGCTTCCGTACTGAAAATTCCTTCAAGCACTCGTAAAGGGCGCCCGGGATATTGGCGGTGGCGAACACGATGGAGGTCTTCTCGGGCGGCCCCATCTGTTCGGTAGCACTGCGGCCTATCGCCACAAACTTGGTGGAGTTGTCGGCCCGGTCCTCGATCGCCCGCTCCAGGATCTTCAGTCCGTAGAGGTTGCCTGCCTCCTCGGAAGCGATGGCAGCCGAACCCGGCTTGTTCTCCTCGGCTATGAGCTTGGCGGCCCCGGCGGTGTCGTAGACGGCAATCCGGTCCGCCCGGAGGCTGTCGAGGAACTCCTCGCACTGCTCGAGCGCCTGCGGATGCGAGTACACGTAGTCGACCTCGGTGATGTCGACACCCTCGGGCGCCAGCAGGCAGTGGTGGATCCGCACGATGGTCTCCGCGACTATCTGGACCCCGTGCCTCACCAGCAGGTCGTAGGTGTCGTTGATGGAACCGGCGTGGGAGTTCTCCAGAGGAACCACACCGAAGTCGGCGGCGCCGATCTCGGTGGCCTCGAACACCTTGTGGAAGGACCTGAAGGGCACCAGAGTCGCCTCAGGAAAAAGATACCGCGCCGCCTTCTCACTGTAGGCGCCCGGCTCCCCCTGGAATCCAACTCGTTGTCCTGTCATCAAATCCTCCAATAGGCTCTGCTTGCGCTTACAACTTACGACATGCGGGGCTCGCATGGGCTGTTCCACTGCGGGTTCAGGCACTAGTGTGGATCCACCTTGACCGAAAGCTTTGATGCCGTAGTTGTTGGTTCCGGCCCGAACGGGCTGGCCGCCGCCATCACCCTGGCGCAAAAAGGCCTGTCCGTTCAGGTCATGGAGGCCGAGCCGACCATGGGCGGAGGCACCCGGTCGGCCGAGCTGACCCTGCCGGGTTTTGTCCACGACATCTGCTCGGCCATCCACCCGCTGGCGTTGGGATCGCCGTTCTTCCGGACGCTTCCCCTGGACGCCCACGGTCTGGAACTGCTGCAGCCCAAGGTCGCGCTCGCCCATCCGCTGGACGGCGGCCACGCGGTGGCGCTGGAGGTGGAGATCGCGCGGACTGCCACGCATCTCGGCCGGGATGGCGACGAGTACGTGAAGTTGATGTCGCCGCTCGTCAAGACCTATGCCGACCTGCTGGAACAGTTCCTGGGGCCCTTGCGGCCGCCCCGGCACCCGATCACCACGGGCCGCTTCAGCATCCAGGCCATCCGCTCCGCCAAGGGCATTGCATCGAGGTTCCAGGACGACGAAGCCCGCGCCCTTCTGGGCGGGGTGGCCGCTCACTCCATCCTTCCGCTGGACCGGCTTGCCACCGGCGGCTTCGGCCTGGTGCTGGCAGTCCTCGGACATGCCGTCGGCTGGCCGGTTGTCAAAGGAGGGTCGCAAAACCTGGCTGAGGCAATGCGGTCATTACTCGAGTCGCTCGGCGGTCAGGTGGTGACGGATCGCCGGGTCAGGACATTGAACGACCTGCCCCAGCACCGGGCCGCCCTGCTGGACCTGGGCCCCCGGCAGCTCGAAAGCATCGCCGGCGACCGGCTGCCGAAGCCCTACCTGCATCTTCTTCGCCGGTATCGGTACGGTCCGTCGGTTTTCAAGGTCGACTGGGCGCTGGACGGTCCGGTTCCCTGGAAAAGCCGGCTGTGCCGGGACGCGGGGACGGTCCACCTCGGTGGGACCTTCGAGCAGATAGCGGCATCCGAGCGGGCGGTCTGGGAAGGCGGCCACGTCGACCGGCCGTACTGCATCATCGCCCAGCAGAGCTTGCCGGATCCTTCCCGGGCGCCCGAGGGCAAACACACGCTGTGGGGGTACTGCCATGTGCCGAACGGCTACCCGAAGGACATGACCGGGGCCATCGAGGACCAGGTAGAACGCGCGGCCCCGGGGTTCAAGGACCTGATCCTCGCTCGGGCGACCCGTAGTCCGGCCGACCTCGAGCGGGAGAACGCCAACTACGTGGGAGGCGACATCAACGGGGGCGTGCAGGACATCTTCCAGCTGTTCACCCGCCCGGTTCCTCGGATCAACCCCTATTCCACTCCGATCGAGGGCCTGTACCTGTGTTCGTCCTCCACTCCCCCCGGCGGCGGGGTACACGGGATGTGCGGCCACTTCGCCGCTCGTTCGGCGATCAAGAAACACTTCAGCTAGGCAGTCCGCCAGGGCGGCTATCGAACAAGGGCGCCGCAGGCGTCCGAATCCCGGGGGCCGGGGGCGGAGCCCCCACTCGTGCTCTGTCTGCGGAAGGGGCCAGGACTGGGTAATCTCTGGGGTACGAGGCCCGGTGACACTGACAGCGGCCGGGGACGGGAGGATTTGTGGCACAAGGCAACGGCTTCACCGGCCTGAAACGCCTGGTTCACCAGGTCCGCACCGCCGAGTTCGGAAACAACCCCGGGCTGAACAACGGGCACCTGGTCGCCTCCATGGACGATCTGCAGGAACTTGTGAGCAACCGAGCCCTCGCCTCCACCCGGCTGAGCTGGGCCCTTCCGGGCGAAAGCGTTCGAATCGTCAAGATCCTCGACGCGCTGGAGCCCCGCACCAAGGGCCCTACCGGGGGCGGCATCTTCCCTGGTTTTCTCGGTCCCGCAACCCCCCAGGGCACCGGCGAGACCCACGTGCTCAAGGGTGCGGCGGTTGTGGTGGCCGGCAAGCTTCCTCGGGCGCAGGAGGGCATGGTCCAGATGTCGGGACCGGCGGCCGAGCTGTCGTTCCTGGGATCCACCCAAAACCTGGTGATCGAGTTCGAACCGGCCGAGGGCGCCACCTGGGCCCAGGTGGACGATGCGCTTCGGCTGGGCGCCATGCGGGTGGCCGTCGCGCTGGCCGCCCTGGCGCTGGAGGTCGAGCCGGACTCGGTCGACGAGCTGGCCGCTCTCCCGCGCCCGGCGTCTGACCTGCCCCGGGTGGGGGCCATCGTGAACCTGCAGACCCAGGGCGCCTTCAAGGACGTCTTCGTCTACGGCCGGACGATGGCCAACTCGCTGCCCACCGCCATCGACCCCAACGAGCTTGACGACGGCGCCGTGGTCAGCGGCCAGTATGGTCACCCGGGCCTGAAGAACCCCACCTTCGTCCACCAAAACAACCCGGTCGTGGCTGCGCTGCGCGAGCGGGACGGCAAGGACCTGACCTTCGGCGGCGTGATCCTGTCCCCCGAGCCGGTGGACCAGACGCTGAAGGAGCTGACCTCGGCCCACGCCGCCCGCCTGGCCCGCCAGATGGGGCTGGACGCAGCAGTGGTCACCAAAGAGGGTGGCGGAAACGCCGACTCGGACATCTCGCTCAAGGTGGACGCCCTGGAAGCCATGGGGCTGGTCGGCATCGGGATCTTCGCCGAGATGAGCGGACCGGAGGGACTCGGTCCTCCGCTGGTCGGTCCGCCTACCACCGCAACCGCCATGGTCAGCACCGGCAACTACGACGAACGTATTACGCTCGGCCCGGTCGACCGGGCGCTGGGCGGGGAGGTCGTGGACCTCAACGGGCTGGAAGCCTCCGCCGAGATGACCCTGCCGGTGGCGGCAATTTACGCCAGCCTGAGTCCTATCGGCTGGGGCCGGCTCACCTGTGCGATGGAGGCAACGGCATGAGGATCGTCCACTACGTGAACCAGTTCTTCGCCGGCGTTGGCGGCGAGGACAAGGCGGGCATCGGTCCGGAGGTTCGGGATACGCCCACCGGTCCCGGCCGCAAGCTGTCGTCTTTGCTGGGGGAAGAGCACCAGATCATTGCGACGGTATTTTGCGGTGACGACTACGCCGCCTCCAAGGAGGGGGCCACCGAGGAGATAGTCGAGCTTCTGCGGGGCACCGGCGCCGAGATGCTGATTGCCGGCCCGGCGTTCACCAGCGGCAGGTACGGGATCGCATGCGGCCGGGTCGCCAAGGCGGCAAAGGAAGCGGGGATGGTCGCCCTGGCGGCGATGCATGCCGAGAACCCAGGGGTCCCGGAGGCAGCCCCGGCCCTGGTGGTAGCCACCGGGCTGACCGCCCGCGAGATGGGAACCACCCTGGACCGGGTGGCCAAGGCCGCCCTCAAGCTGGCCTCGGGCGAGGCCCTGACTCCCGACGACGGCCTGGTCGGCGGCATCCCCCGGGTGAACCGGCTGGCCGACACCAACGCCGCCTCGCGGGCGGTCGACCTGGCGCTGGCCCGCCTGGCGGGAGACCGGCAGGCGACCGAGATACCGATGCCGGACTTCGGTGCGGTTTCACCGGCCGGCCCGGTAGCCGACCCCTCGCAGGCGCTGGTCGCGCTGCTTACCGAAGGCGGCCTGGTTCCCGAGGGCAACCCCGGCCGTTTGGAGTCGGCCCGGGCAACCAAATGGCTGCGCTACCCCCTCGAGGAGTTGCCCGGCCTGGAGGAGGGAAGCCACATCTCGGTCCACGGCGGGTTCTCCACAGTGATCGCCAATGCCAACCCGAACCGGATCCTCCCGCTGGACGTTGCCCGCGAGCTGAAGGCGGAGGGAGCGATCGGCAGCCTCTACTCGGAGTACTTCGTCACCGTCGGAAACGGGACCTCGGTGGCCAACGGCGCCCGCTACGGCGTGGAGTGGGCCGCCGAGCTGCGCAAGGCCGGGGTGCAGGCAGCCATCCTGACCTCGACCTGAGGCACCGGTACGCGTTGCGGGTCAACGCTTGCGAAAGAACTCGAGAGAGCCGGCATACCTACCGCTCTTCTGTGCAACCTGGTGCCCATCGCGCTTCGGGTGGGCGCTCCCCGGGTAGTACCGACCAGGGGCATCCCCTACCCGACCGGCGACCCGGCACTGGAGCCGGACGACGAGAAGGCGTGGCGCCGCCTGCTGGTGGAAACCGCACTTAAGGCGATTTCCACGCCGGTCAGCAAACCGACGGTATTCCACCCAGCAAAGAACTAGACCAAACGGAAGGAACCAGGATTCGATGACCGACAACCCCGTTATATCCGCCGCGTCCCAGGTGCTGGCCCACCTTCCGGGAATGGCTCGCCACGGCTCCAAGCCCAGCCGCGAGCTGCCGAAGAACCCTGAGGTCCAACAGCGTTTCCTGGCCGCGCTTCGCAACTTCGACCAGGCGGTGGGCTACCCGTCCCACCAGGCCTACCTCGGTACGATCCATCCCCGAGAAATGCCCGAGCGGCCCCGGGCCACCCTCACCCTGGAGGACGCCTCCCGGTTCGGACCGGACGGCGAGATCATGCCCGAGGAGGAATTCCTCGGGCTCATGGCGGCAGTCGACGAGTTCGACCTGATTGCCCTCACTACCGAGGCGGCCGGACGCGCGACCGCCGCCCTGTCCTCCCATCCCCTATCGAAACGCTTCGACCTGGACCGGCTGGCGGCAGTCGGTGAGAGGGGGTTGGAGGGCAAGGCCGGCACCAAGGGCGCGCTGAACCTGTACTGGCCGGTGGAAGACATCGTCGGCACCATCCAGTGCCCGCACCTTGAGGACGAGTCCCTGGCAGCCAACGTCATGCTGGAGAACCTGGTCAACAAGGCGAGCGGCGCCCTGGCCCTGATGCACCTGGTGGAGGACAACGACCTGGACCCCGACAGCATCGAATACGTGATTTCCTGCGCCGAGGAGGCTGTGGGCGACCGCTACCAGCGGGGCGGCGGGAACATGGCCAAGGCCATGGCCGACGTCGCCGGCCTCCGGCAGGCATCCGGGTGCGACGTGAAGAACTTCTGTGCCGCCCCAATCCCGGCGCTGGTCATGGCTGCCGCCCTGGTGAAGGCCGGAGTCTTCAAGCGGGTTGTCGTTGCAGCAGGGGGCTCGCTGCCCAAGTTGGGAATGAAATTTCAGGGCCACCTGGCCAAGCAGCTGCCGATCATGGAGGACGTGGTAGGCGGTTGCGCCTTCCTGGTCGAGGCCGACGACGGGAACTCCCCCCGGGTCCGGCTGGACGCCGTGGGGCGGCACCCGATTGCGGCCGGCGGTTCCAACCAGGCGATCATGGAAGCGCTGGCGGTAGAGCCGCTGGAGCGCAACGGCTTCAAGATGGCCCAGATCGACGACTTCGCCACCGAGCTGCACGACCCGGAGATCACCGAACCCCAGGGCTCGGGCAACGTGCCGGAGCGCAACTACAAGATGATCGCCGGTCTGGCCGTTCGCCGGGGCGATATCCCCCGCGACGAGATGAAGGGGTTCGCCGAGAGCAAGGGCATGCCGGGCTTCTCGCCGACTCAAGGCCACCTGGCGTCGGCCATCTGCTACCTTCCCCACGCGCTTCGAAGGCTGACCACGGGCGATGCCCAACGGGTCCATCTGATGGCCAAAGGCAGCTTGTTCCTGGGCCGGATGTCCCAGCAGTCGGACGGAATGAGCGTCCTGCTGGAAAGAAACAAGTAACCGGGAGGGCTCCCGCCCTGGCTCCTAAAGCTGCTGGGTGGGGCTTTCTCCGCTGGGCCTGTTCGGCGAACCGTTGAGGTCGGCCGACATCGTGAGGAACTGCTCCCGGGTGACCTCTCCCCGGGCGTAGCGCAGGCGAAGCACCTCCAGGGGGTCGGCCTTACCGGAATCCGCACCCGCAGGCACGTAGGCGGCCGTTGGCACCGGCGCTTCGCTGCTGTCTCCGGCCGGACGATTTTTGCGAGCCAGGATCACTGCCAGTGCGACCAGGGCGCCGGTGATCAGCAGTCCGAACAGAATGATGACCGGGCGGTAGTCGGGAGCCGACACCGGGTTGACCCCTCCGGGAGCTCGGCGCGGGGTGTCGGGGTCGGGGAAGCCGGGACCGAAGTCGGGCTGGGGAATCGCTTCGAAGGGCGAACGCCGGCCCTGCCGGTCCGACCCAAGCTCCACCTCGGCGGTTCGCGACTGACCCTCCCGCTGGTAGGTGACGGTGACGGAGTCACCCACGTTGAAGCTCCCGATGGACGCCGACAGCTCCTCCATGGAGGAAACCCGATTGCCTTCCACGTCGACGATGATGTCGCCCGGCTCGAGGCCGGCCTCATCGGCGCCGCTGTCTTCCAGCACCCGGGCAACGGCGACACCCTGACTGTCGGGGGCGGTGAAACCCAGTATGCCCAGGACCGGGCGGCTGCCCGGAGAGGGGGACGGCGTCTGCCCCAGAGCCGGCTGGGGCACAAGCAGCATCGCGGAGAGCAACGCCAGCAGAACCACGAACAAAACTGAGACCTGGGCCGGGACTCTGCGAGCGGTGGCGGCGAGAGGCGCTTGGGACATGTGCCAATTGTCGCACCGTAGCCATGAAAGGCGCTTGAGAACTTCCTAAGAAGTTACCGAGACGCTGCGGTCCGGCGAGAACGGCGCGCTGGCGACGAACGTCGGGCTGCCGATGACCATCTCGGCCGCAAGGCGGGCCGAGCCGCCTCCCAGCATCACCCCTTGTCCCCCGTGGCCGGTCGCGACGAAAAGGTTCTCGACGCCGGGAGCCCAGCCGAGAATGGGCAGGCCGTCCCGGCTCATCGGGCGAACCCCCGACCACACTTCCCGCACCGCCGCCTCCGCCAGCCCGGGCACCGCCTCCGCCGCCTTGCGGGCAATGATCTGGGACACCTCGGATCCCTCGGCCTCCTGGCGAAGCGAGGGAATCCGCGAGCCGCCGACCAGCAGGTTGCCCCCGGCGGTCGGTTGGATGAGCAGGCCGATGTCGGGGGAAGGCGGGTTCCCTTCCCCGTGGCCTGCCACCGTTATCTCCCCGGGACCGGGGTCCCCGGCCATCAGGTGCCAGCCGGAGGATTCCAGCAGGTGGTTGCAAACTTTTTGCCGGGGCGAAACCAAAAGCAGCCATCCCCTGGCTCCGGATACCCCCAGCTCGATGCCTGCCGTCCGGGCAAGCTTGGCCGACCAGGGGCCTGCAGCGAGCACCACATCGCCGGCGGAGACCGGCCCGTCGTCGCTCACCACCCCCACCGCCTTGTGGTTGCGCACGACTATCTGCTTGACGTCGCAGTGGGTTCGGACCTCCGCCCCGTACGCCCGGGCGGACAGCGCCAGAGCCAGGGTAAGCGCCCTCGGGTCCAGCCGGTAGCCGTCCTCGATGTACCAGCCGCCCAACAGGTCGGGCGAGACGTTGGGTTCGGCCTCTCGCAAACGGGCGTGATCCAGGCGCTCCACCTTCACCCCGCCGGCCTGACAGGCCAGGGCCTCGGTCTCCGCCGCCTGCCACTGGCCTTCGCTGCCGACGAGAATGATGAAGCCCACCGGGGCGTCGTCAAGACCGATGTCGAGGTCGCTGCCGGCGGCCAGGTCCCGGTACATGCGGTGCGACATCCGGTAGAGCGGGTCGGTGACCGGGCTCTGCGGATAGAAGATCAGACCGTGGTTGCGACCGGAGGCCCCGTGCC
>DATLGP010000034.1:0-5725 GCA_035540395.1 Actinomycetota bacterium | reverse complement strand
ACCCTTGACCAGGGACAGTATCTCCCGGCGATCGGGCACTTCTTCGGTGGGCGCCATTAGCCCAGGTTGCTCAGGTAGCCCCGGTACCAGTCCAGTGTCTGCCGGAGTCCGTCGATCAGACCGTGATTTGGGCTCCACCCGAGCAGCCGACGCGCCTTGGCGGTGGAGAGCCGCTGATCCATGATCTCGTCCTTAGCCCGGTTCAGAACCGCCGGCTCGACGTACCCACCGCCTACCGCCTCACACACGGCGCCGTAGAGCTCCCGAACGGTCAGGGGTTCCTCGGTGCCGAAGTTAAAGGCCTGGCCGGCCACCTCTGGTTTGCCCGCCAGGCCGGCCAGCGCCAGATAGGCGTCCACCGCGTCCTGAACGTACATGTACTCCCGGACGAAGCTGCCGTCGCTGCGGATCACCGGCCGGCGCGAGGTGAGCAGGGAGCGGATGGTGCCCGGCACCAGGCGGGACCAGTTAAGGTCCCCGCCCCCGTAGATGTTGCAGCAGCGGGTGACCGCCACCGGCAGGCCGTAGGAAAGGTGGTAGCTCTGCGATATCAGATCGACGCAGGTCTTGGAGACCTCGTAGGGGTGTCCGGCCAAAAGGGCCATCTCCTCCCGGTAGGGAAGCTCCTGGTTGAACCCGTAAGCCTTGTCGCTGGAGGCCACGACCACTCGCTCGACCATCGCGGCGTGGATCCGGCACGCTTCCAGCAGATTCCACGTTCCCTGGACATTGGACTCGAAGGTCGCCCGCGGTGAGCGGTGCGCCGCCGGGGCGATGGTCTGCGCCCCCAGGTGAAACACGGTGTCCACCTCGTGCATGTTGATTGCCCGCTCGACCGCGTCGAACTCCTCCAGGCACCCCGACACCACGCTGACCCGGTTGACGGTGCCGCTGCGAAGCAGTTCTGACTGCGGGTCGGGGTCGCGCACCAGGGTCACCACATAGGCGTCCAGGTCCACCAAGCGGCGGGTCAGCCAAGAGCCGAGCATTCCGGTGGCACCGGTAATCAGCACCCGCCGGCCGGACCAGTCCGCCCGTGCGCCGGTGGTCAGTCCTTCCACGTTGCCCACGGTGCTTCCCCGTTCTCCCACAGATTGACCAGTATCTCGCGCTCCCGGTAGGTGTCCATCGGCTGCCAGAAACCCTCGTGGCGGAACGCCATCAGCTCCCCGGCCTCGGCCAGCTTCTCCAGGGGGGTGGTCTCCAGCACCGAGTCCAGGTCCAGGTAGTCCAGAAACTCCCGTTTGAAGATAAAGAAGCCGGCGCTCACCCAATCCTCGCTCTGCGGCTTCTCCCGGAACCGGGCCACGGAATCGTCCTCGTTCAGGTCCATGACGCCGAAACGCAGCGGGGGCCGGACCACGGTAACCGTGCCGATTCGACCATGGGAAAGGTGGAAATCGATCAGAGCCTTCAGGTTGACATCGCCCAACCCATCGCCGTAGGTAACCATAAAATGGTCCTCATCCAGGTGAGCCGCTGCGAGCCTGATCCGGCCGCCGGTGTTGGTAGCGGCTCCGGTGTCCAGTACGGTGACCATCCAATCCTGCTCGGCGTGGTCCCCGTGAACCTCCACCTCCTTCACCCCGATCCCTGCGCTCAAGTTGACCGTGAAATCGTGGTTGCGGGCACCGTAGTGCAGAAAGTAGTCCTTGATCATGTCGCCCCGGTAACCCGCACAGAGCACGAAGCGCTGCAATCCATAGGAGGCGTAGAGCTTCATGATGTGCCACAGGATCGGCCGGCCGCCGATCTCCACCATGGGCTTGGGCCGGAACTCGGTCTCCTCCCGAAGGCGGGTACCGAGGCCGCCGCACAGGATTACCACTTTCAACGTTGGACGCCTCTAATCATCGGGGTCGGCGGGGAATAGTCATACCCTATGCTGAGGCTCGGGTAGATTTCTCCCAACGATAGGTTCCGTGTAACTTACCAGCACGATAGTTAGAACTCACGCTTGGACCTAGCTCCAACCTCATGCTCGGAGACCCGTTCGTCCTGGGGATGCCTGCCTTCAACGCCGCAAAGGAGAAGGTAAATAAGTGCGTGGCCTACGCGGACACAGGCCATCGAGCGAAAGGTCGCCGGGCGCGGCGCTATCGAATCCGATGCAGCTTTCGATTCACAAACCCGGCAGCCCGGCTGGCCACCAACCCCACGCCACCCTCGTCCCACGCCAGAGCCATACGGCCCATCAGGCGACGGGCCTGGCCGACCTTGGGCACCGCTTTGGCGATCAGGTTGTCGGCCGCCCGGGTCGGATTGGAACAGAAACGATCTAGCGGTCGCATGATCTGACCCCAGGACAGTTCCGGGCGGATCTTGGATATATTCAACTTGGATTCACGCGCAAGCTGCTCGTCTTCCAGCATACGGATGATTGCCGAAGCGAACCCATCGACATCGCCGGGCTCGACCGTCAAACCCAGGCCACGCTCCTCGACCAACTGACTAAGAGCATCGCCCCTGGTCACAATCACCGGCAGTTCAGCCCAGAAGTAGTCCAGAACACGGGTCCGGTAGGAGTAGGTGGTCTCTATGTGCTCGAGATGACAGGAAACACCAATGTCGGATTCCAACAAATAGCTTGATCGCTCCTCGTAAGGGACCCAGCCGTAATTGAAGAAGACATGCTTGCCCTCCAGCCCCAACTCGGCCGCCAGGCTACGGGCCTGCGTCGCCATACGCATTTCCGGTACATCCGGATTGGGATGGGCTAGCCCCATGAAGAACAACTTGACCTCCGGATGATCCTCGGCCACCCGTCCCACTGCCTTGATCAGCGTTAACGGATCAAACCAGTTGTAGATTCCGCCTCCCCACAAAATCACCTTGTCGCCGTCTTCAATACCGGGTATCACTCCTTTGAGCACCTTGGAGCGGTGCTGGGGCGGGTCTGAGGAAAGACCAAAGGGGACCACGTCGATAAGGCTGCGCAGGGTCGGATCCCGGTCGTAAACATGAGGATTGAGCCGTCCTATGCCGGCGAGCTGTCCCAACCAGAAGTCGCGTTGTTTCTCGCTGGCGCAGATGAAGAAATCACTGATCTCAAGCTGCTTGTTGATGACACCCAGATCGCTTCCGGCAATACTGAGACGCTTGTTCGCCTCATCCTCACGGAACATCTCAAGGTTCTCGAGATGGAACGGGTCGTACACGTCGGCAACCAAAACCTTGCCACAGTGAGCGATATCGGGAAACTCATGCATGATGAAGCCCTGGAAGATCACAACATCCGCCCAGTTCAGGTGATCCGGCAGCGTGTAGGGGTTGATGACGTCGAGCGCAAACGTCTTCGGCTTGATGTCCGCCATCTTCAGCACCAGCATGCGGACCTCGTGCTTGCGAGCCAGTTCAGCCGACATCTCCCAGGCACGGATGGCCGGCCCGGCCATCTTGGAGGAAACGGTATCGCCGGTGATCACCAATACCCTGGTCTGTCCCTTGAACACAGTCTCCAACTCCAGAGACTCGACTAGATTTGAGAAGCTCTGCAGGAACTGGGGATGGTCGATGTTGGGGGTTAAGGCGCTGCGGAATAGCTGCAAGATCTCGGCATCACCACGCAGTCGCCGGCTCTGCACCCTCTGCCGCTTAGCGATGATCTGAGGAAGCTTCTGGATTACCTCCGACACTGCCAGCAGGTGCGACATGGTAAGGGCAGTGACCGTCTCATCCTCCAACTTGTCCCCAGAAGCGCCCAGCGCCAGATCGTAGCGGCGACGATCTGTCTCACTGTAAGCAAGGCCTCGCTCCATAGTCAGCATGACCGCCGGCGCCAGGATCCGATCTAAGGTCGCACCCTCATAATTCTTGATAACGGTCATCAGCGCGTTTCGCTCCAGCAGAAATCGCTCACGCTCATGCCCCAGGGTGTCTGCCGTCCCGTGGTGACGGTGGTAAACAATCGACGAGGGTTCGTACGTCACCCGGTAGCCAAAGGCCCATAACCTCCAGCCCAGGTCAACGTCCTCAAAAAAGGCGAAATAGTCCTCGTCAAATCCTCCGGAGTCCAGGAAAAGAGCGCGGGTCATAAAAAGCCCGCAGCCGGAGGCGAACAGGGTGTCGCCGGGTCGGTCGTACTGGCCCTCATCCGGCTCGTTGACTCCAAGCTTGAAGCCGTGTCCGTAGAACGACAGGGCTCCTCCCGCGTAATCGATCGTCTTCCCGTCGAGCGTGAGGATTTTGGAGGCGACCATGCCGATATCCATGGACCTGAAGCCACCCAGACCCTGCTTCAGCCAGTCGGGGTGAGCCCGAGCATCGTTGTTGATCAATGCGACATATTCGCCCTTGGCAGCCTCGACCCCGGCATTGATGCCGCCGGCAAACCCGCGGTTGTTCGGCAGTGTCACCACCCGGACCTGCGGGAAGCTGCTGCGCACAAATTCGACGGAATCGTCTGAGGAACCGTTGTCCACAAAGACCACCTCAAAGCGGTCGGCGGCATAATTCTGTGCCGCCAGGGACTTCAAGCAGTCCTCAAGAAAACGTTTGCCGTTGAAGTTGAGTACAACGACCGAGACATCCAATGGCATGGAGGAACTGTATGTCAATAACCCCACAAGCGTCATTCCTTTCCCTGTGGTCGCCACCCATTAACGTTGAAATCGCCACACTGCCCGGTTAGCCGCACGATGGAGAAGTGGTTAGAGTGGTGCGCCGAGACACTCGCCGGGATGGGGCGCTGCGGTAAGAAAAGAGGCTTGAGGCTAGAGTGCAGCGGGAGAATGGAACCAATTGAACATTCGGTCCCCAGGAAAGCCGCAATGAACGCCTGCACTGTGACGGTGCGGGGACGCTTGCCCTACGCCCGGGTGCTGGCCGAGACCTTCCTGGCTCACCACCCCCACGGTCGTTTCACGGCGCTTGTCCTCGACGACCCGTACGACGAGCAGTGGGTTGAAGGACTCGAGATGCTCGCGCCGGCTGATATCGGATTATCGGCGACGGAATTGCACAGCCAGGCGATGCTTCTCAGCTCTGACGACCTCGCTATGTTGTTCGTCCCGAATTTGCTGACTTTCATCACCAAGAGCACCGGCGAGCCCTGCACCTACCTGGCGGACGACGTGCTGGTGCTCGGCGACTTGGACCGGTTTGGTCTCCTGGCAACCGAGCACGGATTGGTGTTGAGCCCGCGTACCCTCTCCGCCTTCCCGGTCGACGATCGGACGCCGGACCAGGCTCAGTTGTTGAATGAGGGCCTTTACAACCCCGGCCTGGTGGCAGTCTCCCCGGACTCGATTGAGTTTCTCGAGTGGTGGTCCAACGCCATGCGCAATGAGATCCGCCGCAACCTGCCCAGCACGACAGTTTTGGGGCATGCCAGCCGGCCCGACCCAGTCAGGTTCAGCAGGATCCTGGACATGGCCATCCGGTTCGACCACGCACTGCTGAATCAAAGTGGAGATCTCGTTTCCTTTTGGAATGCCTGGGACGTGGCCCTTTCCAAAGTGGACACCAGATGGCACGCGGATGGATCTCCATTGCTGCTGTTTCGATTCGAAGGCTTCGATCCACAGCTTCCCCACCTGCTCGGTGCGGCGCAGGGTGACAAGCCCCGCGTACTGCTCAGTGAGCGTCTCGAGATTGCCGAACTCATCCAAGAGTACGCCGGGCGGCTCGTCGCGGCCGGGTCGGAGGAGGCATCTAAATTGCCTGCCGCCTTTGAATTTCTTCCCGGTGGTTTGAGGTTGGATCGTTATATGCGATTTGCCTACCG
>DATLGP010000033.1:0-3175 GCA_035540395.1 Actinomycetota bacterium | reverse complement strand
CGGGCGGTACGCCGGCCCCCGACGACCCGTCTTCGCCGGCCTCAGGCGCCGCCGCCCCGGCAGCGCCGGCGCCTCCGCCGGAAACCGCTCCCGAGGAGCCACTGCCTGCGGTCGAGCCGGGGGTGGTTGATCAGCCCCCTGCGTCCAACCCCAACACCGCCGACGTCCCGATCGGCTGACCGGCCGTCCGACGAGCGGCCGCCGGCTATCCTGCAACCCCTCCGGCTGTCCTGCAAGCCCTAAAGGCTATCCTGCAACCCCTCAAGGGGGCGACCCATCTGCCTGCCCGGCTGAGCTAGGGCGGTGGTACCGGTGCGGGGGGATTCACCGGAGTCGGGCTCGGCGGCCGCGGTGTCGGCGAGGTCCTGGGAGTCGGCGAGGATCGGCCGAACAGATCGGAGAGCAGACCCCCGCCGGTGGAGTCAGGAGGGGCCGGCGGAGCGGGCGGCGGCGGAGGTGGCGCTGCCGGCGTGGGTATCTCCGGCTCGGGCATGAACGGTTCGTAGGTGGGGTGGTCGGCCAGCGGATCGATCGGCGGCGGCCCGGTTGGCTGCTTGTAGGGCAGGCTCAACGACGTGAGCGGCTCGGGATCGGCGAACGGCGTGACCGGCGCGTCCCCTAGAGCCGGCTTCATGAAGGCGGCCCAGATCTGGGCGGGAATGGTTCCTCCGGTGACCCGGTTCAGTCCCCTGACGTTGAGCAGCGGCTTGTTGGCTTCCTTGAACCCCACCCATACGCTCGTGGACAGCTCGGGTGTGTAGCCGACGAACCAGGCGTTCTGAAAGTCCTGGGCGGTCCCGGTCTTGCCGGCCGCGGGGCGGCCGATGTTGGCCCGGGTCCCGGTTCCGCCGGTGATCACGCCCTGCATGATGTCGTTGGCGTTGTCGGCAATCTGCTGGTCGAGCGCCTCAACCGCCCGGGCCGGGCCCTCTTCGATTACGGTGCCGTCGGCCTCGGTGATCCTGGATACCACCCGGGGCGCCTGGTAGACGCCGCGGGCGGCCAGCGTGCCGAAAGCGGACGCCATCTCCATCGGCGTCACCTCCTCGGAGCCCAGGGTCAAGGCCGGGAAGGGATCGATCTTGGTGCGGCACGGGTCGGCCGCGGTCGCCACGCAACCCGACCTCGGAGGCATCCATTTCGGCCCCGGGATGCCCATCCGCCGGGCGGTGTCGACCGCCTCTTCCGGACCGACTTTCAAGACCAGCTGGGCGTATACGGTGTTCACCGAGTTGACGGTGGCCTTTCGCAGGTCGATTGTGCCGAAACCTGCGTTGTCGAAGTTGCTCACCTCGCACTTGGGCCGCCAGGCCGACAGGCAGATCTTCGAAGGCCCGCGGAACGTGTTTCCCGGCTGCATCCCCGCCTCGAGCGCGGCAACCAGCACGATCGGCTTGAAGGCGGAACCCGGCTGGCGGCGTCCCTGGATTGCGATGTTGAACTTTTCCGTCTGGTAGTCGCGGCCACCTACCATCGCCTTGACGTAGCCGGTGGAGGGCTCGATTGACACCAGCGAGGCGTAGGGGTCGCCGGGGGAGGGCAGAGCCTCGTGGACCGCCGCCTCGGCCAGATCCTGCATCCGGGGATCTATCGTCGTGGTGACCTCCAACCCCCCGTTGAAGGTCCGTTCCACGCCGTAACGGTCCTGGAGGTACTTCTTCACCGCATCGACAAACCACGGGTACCGGTAGATCTCTTCGGTAGGCCGGGCCTCCTGCAGGACCGGCTTGTCCCGGCGGGCCTCGTTCGCCTCATTCGAGGTGATGAACCTGCCGGCCTCCATACGGCGAAGGACCTCCATGCGCCGGGCTTCGGCCCGGGCGGGGTTCTGGTAGGGAGAGTAGCGGTTGGGCGCCGGAATCAATGCCACCAGCTGGGCCGACTCCGACACCGTCAGCTCTTTGGCGCTCTTACCGAAGAAGGTGTTGGCGGCAGCCTCGACGCCGTAGGACCCCGCCCCGAAGTACACCGTGTTCAGGTAGCGCTCCAGGATCTTTTCCTTGGTCACCTCCCGCTCCAGCTGGGAAGCGATCTGCGCCTCCTGGATCTTGCGGGTAAACGTGCGCTCTTTGCCGACGAACACGGTGCCCACGTACTGCTGGGTGATTGTGGAAGCCCCCCGCAGCCGCTGGCCCGAGGTCTGGGATTCGGTGACCGCCTTGAGTATTGCCATGAAGTCGAGACCCTGGTGCTCGAAGAACCGGGAGTCCTCCGAGGCCACCGCAGCCCGCGTCAGATGCCTGGGCATGTCGCGGTAGTCGATCGGCACGCGGTAGTTGGCGCCTCTCAGGGTGGCTATCAGGGACCCGTCGGCCGCGTAGATGTGGCTGGAGCGGGCTATGTTGACACCCTGGGGTTCGGGGATCACCACGGGCGGCGAGAGCTTGAAAAAGTAAAGGTAGGCCCCCAGGCCGGTGATCCCCACCAGGAGCAGCGGCAGCCCTATCAGCAGCAGGCCGGCGGCGATGGCGATATCTAGTGGGGTTCGACGGATGGTGCCAAGGCGTTCGACAAAAGTCATGCGTACTAGGATATTCCCCCTTCGGCAAACACCATGAAAAAGCCTCGTTTGCCCCGGACCCCGACGAAAGGCCCACTTTCTTGAACACTCCGGCCGGCGCGATTCGCAAGCTTCTGGCGGACGGCACCACCGTCAACATGCCCGGTGTCTACGATGCGCTCACAACCCGCCTGGCCGACCGGGCCGGCTTCGAGGTCCTGTTCGTCTCCGGCTATTCGGTCTCCGCATCGCGCCTGGGCGCCCCGGACTACGGCTACCTGACCCAAAGCGAGATCGCCGATACCGCGCGCTCCATCTGCTCCAACACCGATCTGCCGGTGATCGTCGATGCCGACACCGGTTACGGCAACCCGCTGAACTGCATCCGGACCGCCGACCTGCTCCATGGAGCCGGAGCGGCCGGGATCTTTTTGGAGGACCAGGCATGGCCCAAAAAGTGCGGGCACTTTGCCGGAAAAAAAGTGGTGGAGACCGAGGAGTGGCTGGCCAAGCTGAAGTCGGTGCTCGACCAGCGCGAGCGGGGGGTCGACCTGTTTCTAGTGGCCCGGACCGACGCCCTCAGCACGCGGGGAATCGAGGACGCGATAGACCGCGCCCGGCGGGCGCGGGACCTGGGGGTGGATGCGGTCTTCGTCGAGGCCCCGCCCACGGTGC
>DATLGP010000032.1:0-3558 GCA_035540395.1 Actinomycetota bacterium | reverse complement strand
AATCATCCCAACCTCTCGCGGCAATGTGAGCACCCTGTTCGAGAGTGGAAGGCGCATCTCGATACTGGCCCAGGTGGGCGGCCAGGACCGGTTCAACTCCTACGTGCCGCTGGTGCGCGGCGATGAGGTGATAGGCGCCCTAGTCTTCAGCACCGCCTCGGGGGTCATCGGCCTGGAGCAACAGAACCTTGCCGCACCGCTGTTCTTCATCGCGCTATGGGCCTCGGCGATGGGAGTCGGGCTTTCATTGCTGTTCGGAACCCGCATAACCCAACCAATCAGGGACCTGACGGAGGCGGCCGACCGGGTGCGAAAGGGCGACCTGACCGCTCGGGTGTCCCCGAAGACGTTCGATGAGGTGGGAGTTCTCGGTGAGACATTCGACCAGATGACCGTCTCGCTGGCGGGTCTGACCCGCGACCTGAGAGCAACCGCCGACGAGCAGCTCGAGCTCAGGCGGCGGCTGGAAACCATCCTTCAATCGATGACCGACGGGGTGGTGGCCGTGAACAACCATGGAGCGATCGTCGCCTTCAACCGGGAGGCCGAGAGGATCCTGGAGGTTTCGCAGTCCCAGGTGCTCGGAAAAAGTGTGACCAAGGTTCTGCAGCTCCGGGACAACGCCGGCAAGCCCCTTTCGCCCTCTATCTACGACCTGCAGAAGGGGTCGGTCACCGGCACGGTGGCGAATCTCAGCAGCAGCGTCTCCCGTCCGGTTGTGGTGACCTCGGCCCCGATTGAGGACGATACCGGCGAGGTCCTGGGCGCCGTTGCGGTGCTTCGCGATCTCACCCGCGAGGTGGAGATCGAAAAGATGAAGACCGAGTTTTTGGCGAACATCTCCCACGAGCTCAGGACGCCGATCACGCCGATCAAGGGCTACTCGGATCTGCTGAGGCGCCGGGAGGTGCCTCGGGAACAGCAGGTCACGTTCCTGGAGGGCATCCTCGCATCCGCCGAGCGCTTAGAGCGCATCGTCGAGATGCTGGTGGATTTCTCGGCTATGGAGGCAGGGAGGCTGTCGCCCAACAAGGTCGAGGTGGACTTCAACCAGGTGACCGCCGAGCTGGTCGAGAAATGGTCTCAGAATGCGCCGAACCACACCTTCGTAAGAACCGGGTTCGAAAACCTTCCCACGGTGGAGGTCGATCGCCGCCTCGTTCCGCTGGCCATCGGTGAGCTGATGGACAACGCCGTCAAGTTCAGTCCCAAGGGGGGCAAGGTCACCCTTCAGGCGGAGCACCACCGCAACGGCAAGGGAAGGTCGGCCGTGCGGATCTCGGTGATCGACGAAGGTATCGGGATCGATCCCCATCAGCTGTCCAAGATCGGGCAGAACTTCGTGCAGGCAGACGGGTCTGAGACCAGGGCGTATGGCGGGCTGGGGCTTGGGTTGGCGTATGTCCGCCGGATCGCAGAGGGCCATGGCGGAAGTCTGGAGGTGGAAAGCCAGCCGGACAAAGGGTCGCGATTCACTCTGGTGTTCCCAACCGGTGGAGTGCCACCGAAAGTGAGGGAAGTCTTTGCTCGCAATTAGACGGAAATGGTTCCTGACCGGCATCGCCGTGGTTCTTGCTTTGACGGGGGCAGGGTGTGCCGCCTCGAACCGCGGTGCGGATCCGGTGGGGACGCTCGTCGATGTGCGCGGCACGGTGGAGCTGATCTCAGATGGAGACACCGTCCAGGCGGCCCCAGGAGTGCAGCTTGTTGCCGGCGACGAGCTGCGGGCGGGTGACGACGGCAGTGCCAGCTTCGAGTTGGGCGGCGACGGGGCGTACGAGCTGGTACGGGGCAGCGCCCGCATCGTGCGCCCGGATGTCGTCCGGCTGGATGACGCAACCCTGGTTCTCACCTCTGACACGCCGGCACAGGCGGACTTCGAGGTGGTCCAGGTGGCTTTCAACCGGGGCACGGTTCGAGTAGAGCTCTCGCCGGGCCGGATCGCGGCCTACGAGGTCGAGGAGCTCAAGGTGACTGCCGGAGAGCGAGAGGGACCCTTGCCGGCGTTGTGGCAGGTGTCGGTTACCGCCGACGGGACCCTTGACCATGCCCGGCCACTGCAGTTCTCCCGGGACGACCCCATCGACGCGGTCCACCTCGCGCATGCCATCGACGTCGACTCGAAGCTGGGTAACCTGCTGCGCGGAGTGGAGCCGCAGCTCGCCGCCACCGACGGATCTGGGCTCTCGAGCCGTCTTGCGTCAGCCGGCATCCCGCCGCAGACGCTCGGACCTTTCGCCGAGACGCCCCGGTCGGACCTGCTCATGGGACTGGCCTTCGCCCGCGAATGGAGGAGCGAGGAGCTGCCGAAGAGCTTCGAGCAGGCGATGGCCTTGAAGGCCCTCGGCGCGTCGTGGGGACTGATCGCCCAGGCCTTCGGCGTCAACGGCGACGCCCTGGTAGCGAGCCTGCAGAACGAGATCGATGCGGTCCTGTTCCCCGGCGGGACCGGGGCGGCCGGTCGGTTGGTGCCTCCTCCGCTGTCGGGCCCGGGCGCCGGTTCACCGGGATCCCAGCCGCCGCGCCGGCCGGCGCCGGCGGCTCCGGCAGTACCGGCCCCCGCACCCGCCGCACCACCCGGCACAACCACTCCAACCCCCAGCCCCACGCCCGGACTTCTGGGGCCGGTTGTCGATCCTTTGAGGCCTCTGCTCCCGAACGAGCTGGAAACGATCATCGATGAGCTGTACGGGCTGGTAAACGGTCTGGTGCCGCTGCTGTAGGCGGCTGGGGAATGCTTTAAACCGCTCAGGCCAACAGATAGTCTTTTCGACGATCCCCACGCTTGGGGGTCACGACGAGCGCGCGTCAGGAAAGACAGCATGGATCCCGAAGAGATTGAGAACCGCCAGTTCATCGTCACTCTGCGGGGTTATGCCCGCGACGAGGTAGACGCCTTTCGTGAGGAAGTCGCGCAGGAGATCAAAATCCTGCGCAAGCAGCTCACCAAAGCCAATTCGGACCTGTCGCACGCCAACTCAGAGGTCGAGCGGACCCGAGCCCAGCTGGCAGAGATCGACAAGCAGCTTACCGATGAGCGCTCCCGCCAGGCCGCCGAGCCGGACACCGCCGAAGAGTCCGCGGAGGCATTGCCCGAGGACCGTGCGGCGGTTTTCAGGCTCGTGGGCAAGGAGACCGAGCGCATCCTTCTGGCCGCCGAACAGGCGGCAGAGCAGATTCACGATCGTGCGGTGAAGGAATCGGCCGAGATCATGACCGATGCCCGGATGCAGGTGCAGCGCTCGATGGAGGAGTTGGAGGCAGCCCGGCGGGCGGCCGAGGAGGATTTCGGTGCCATCACCGAGTCCCGGAGCATGGTGGCTTCGCAGCTGGAAGACATCGGTCGGCGGCTCGAGGAGACGATCTCCCGTCTGAGAGTACCGGTGGAGATGCCGGGGGGCAGGTCGATGAGAACGCGCGCCCAGCAGGCTTCGGCCGAGCGTGCGGCGCCCCAACCGCCGGAGGACCGGGTCAAAGAGGCGCCGGATCAGCCTCAGCAGCGTAAGCAGCGAGAGGCGGAAGCGGCCAGGGAGCTGGCGGCCAGGCAGTCGGCTCATC
>DATLGP010000031.1:0-3196 GCA_035540395.1 Actinomycetota bacterium | reverse complement strand
GCACCAAGGCGCACAGAAAGCCGAAGGGTCATGGGTTTGCCCGGAAGGCGCCGGCAGTCTTGATAACCAGTCTGCGCAACCCGCATATCCACGCTGCACGCAAGCTGGTGAAGCGCGCGGTCCGCGACGCCTCCCGCGAGTTCCTGGTGGAAGGTGCGAACGGGGTAGACCAGGCCCTGTTGACCAGCGCTCCCGTTACGACGGTCTTCGTCGAGGGACCACAGGACCGATTCCCCGATCTCACCCGCCAGGCCAGGGCCCGCGGTGTGGCCGTCCTGACCGTATCCGACGCCGTCATGCGGGCGATCTCGTCCACCACCACGCCGCCCGGCATAGTCGCAGTCTGCCGGTTCGTGGACCGGGACCCGGTGGCCCTGTTGAGGGAGCCGCCGACTTTGGCGGTGGTGCTGGCGGGAGTCCGGGACCCGGGAAACGCCGGGACCATAATCCGCAGCTGTGCCGCCGCCGGAGTAGACGCGGTCTTCCTCGGGAACGCCACCGTGGACATCTACAATCCGAAGTTTGTCCGGGCGACCGCCGGGGCGCTGTTCACCTCGCCTTTTGCCCGGAATGTTGAGATACCCTGGCTGATGACGGAGTTGGGTAACTTGGGCCTGTATCGTGTCGCTGCGGATCCAGCCGGAGACACGGCTTATGATCGGGCCGACTTCAGGCGACGCACCGCCTTCGTGCTGGGAAATGAGGCTTGGGGCGTCCCGGCGGAGCTTGCCTCCGCGGTGGATGCAAGGGTGAGTATCCCGATGAGCAAGAGCGTGGAGTCGTTGAACGTCGGCATGGCCGCAACGGTCCTGCTGTTCGAGGCCGCCCGCCAGCGGAGGACGGGGCTGTGACCGCCGACCTCAACGAGGTGATCGGCCGGATTCGCGAGGGCATAGTGGTGCTGGATGAGCGTGGGTGCGTCCTGGAGTGGCTGGGCGGGGCCCAAAGGATGTTCGGGTGGTCGGCGGAGGAGTTGCTCGGTCAGAACCTCGACGAGCGTCTTCAACCAAAGGACATCAACGGAAACCGGTCGTGCATAGGCCGGCTGGCCAAGGACAAGGAGCTGGCCATAACCAAAGGAACGCCGGAGCGGGAGCTGTTGACGGTTACCAGGACCGGGGCCCCTCTGTGGGTGGGCGTGACCTCCAGCTTCGAGCGGGACGCCGGCGGGTCGGTGGTTCGGACCACCGCGGTGCTGCGTGACATCGGCCGGCGCAAGCGTATCGACATTGCCAAGTCCGAGGTCATCTCGGCGGTGGCCCACGAGCTACGGTCGCCGCTGACCTCGGTGAAGGGGTTCACCTCCACTCTTCTGCACCGCTGGGACCGATTCGACGACGACCAGAAGAAGCACCTGCTGGCTACTATCAACTCCGACGCCGACCGGGTGACCAGGCTGATCGGTGAGCTGCTCGACGTGAGCCGGCTCGAAGCCGGGCGCCTGCCGCTCTCGCGCCGCATGATCAAGCTGGACGACATCGCCTCCCGTGTGGTCGAACGAATCCGTCCCCGGGCCACCGGGCACCAGATCGCCTTCGAGTTTCCCGACCACTTCCCCGAGGTCTTCGCCGACTCCGACAAGATCGAGCAGGTTCTGACCAATCTGGTGGAGAACGCCGTGAAGTACACCGAGGGCGGAACGGTACGCGTGGCCGGTTCGCTTCAGGACAGTTCTGTTCTGGTGAGCGTCAGCGACGAGGGGTCCGGTATCGCACAGGAGCACAGATACCAGGTGTTCCATAAGTTCTTCCGGGAGCGAGCGCACGCCCAGAACCCGGGAACAGGCCTCGGCCTGTACATCTCCAAGGGCCTGGTTGAAGCGCACGGAGGCCGCATCTGGGTGGAAAACGGCACCGGCGGGGGAGCGATCTTCAGCTTCACCCTGCCTTTGTCCAGCAATGGGGATCCCTTGTGAACGCTACCGAGGAGTTGGAGGCCATCGAAAAAGAAGCGCTGCTGGCCCTGCACGATGCCGAGTCCAGCGATCGGGTGAAGGAGCTCGAGATTGCCTACCTTGGCCGTAAGGGCCCGCTTGCCAGGTTGGGAAAGACGCTGGGGTCGCTTCCGTTGGAGGAACGCAGGTCCACCGGCCAGGTGGCCAACCGGGTGCGGGGACTGATCGCGGAGGCGATCTCGGTGAAGCTGGCCGATCTCGACGAAGCGGAGCGGGAGGGCCGGCTGGAGGCCGAGCGCCTGGATGTCACGCTCCCCGGCCGAACCCCGTCCGCAGGCAAGCTGCACCCGCTGACCGAGGTCCTTGAGGAGATCGTCGACATCTTCGTGGGCCTCGGCTTCCAGGTGGCCGAGGGTCCGCTGGTCGAGACCGACTACTACAGCTTCCAGGCACTGAACATCCCTCCCGACCACGCCGCCCGTTCGATGCAGGACACGTTCTACGTGGACACCGGCAATACCGAGCCGTTCGTCCTGCGCCCCCATACCTCGCCGATGCAGGCTCGGGTGATGGAGGCCGCCCCGCCGCCGCACTACGTCGTGGTGCCCGGCGTGGTTGCCCGCCGCGACGAGGTGGACGCCAACCACCTGGCGCAGTTCATGCAGGTGGAGGGGTTCGCGGTGGACGAGGGCATCCGGTTCTCGGACCTCAAAGGAGTCCTGGACGTGTTCGCCAAGCGGATGTTCGGCGCCCACCTGACGGTGCGCATGCACCCCAGCTACTTTCCGTTCACCGAGCCGTCGGCCGAGGTGTACGTCCTGTGCTTCGCATGCAACGGCAGCGGATGCCCTACCTGCCGCGGTGAGGGCTGGATAGAAATTATGGGGGCCGGCATGATCCACCCGAACGTCTTCGAGGCGGTGGGCTACCCGGCGGAGACCACCGGTTTCGCATTTGGGATGGGGGTCGAGCGGATAGCCAAGCTGAAATTCTCGGTCAAAGACCTGCGCTCGTTCTACGAGAACGACCTGCGCTTCCTGGACGCCCGATGAAGGTCCCGCTCAACTGGCTGGCCGAGTTCGTTGAGATCAACGGCAGCCCTGAGGAGATAGCCGCCAAGCTGACCGGCGCCGGCATGAAGGTGGAGAAGATCCACCGTACAGGCGAGGGGATCGAGGGGATCATCGTCGGTGAGGTGAGCGAGGTGGCCCCCCACCCGAACGCGGACAAGCTCTCGGTGGTGAAGGTACGGACCGGTTGCATGGATATCAGCGTGGTGTGCGGCGCCACCAACTTCTCGGC
>DATLGP010000030.1:0-4278 GCA_035540395.1 Actinomycetota bacterium | reverse complement strand
GATCTGCTGAGATCCTCGGCCCGCCGGCGCAACTCGTCCTGGCTGCGCGCTCGCTCAACCGAACGGCCGAGCTGAACACCTATCTGGGAGAGAACGTCCAACAACTCCTGGTCGAGTTCCTGCGGGCGGTCGGCGAGGAACTGCAGAACTCCGACCACCTCGCTTGCGACCTGGATCGGAACCACCGCAGTGGAACCGGCTCCGCCGGCGAGTCCGCCTGAAGACTCCCCTGCCAGATCGGCAATCCAAGCCGGCTGACCGGTGGCGAAAACCCTGCCCACCGCGTCCTCCGCTGCAACCATCGTCACCTGAGACAATGGGAGTCCGGCATCCTGCGTCGGGGTGGAGGCTTCGAGGCGCCAGGACCGGGAGGCTTCAAACCGGCTCGAGTCGCCGGCGACCATGTAGGCGTGTCCCGACTTCCATGGTGTCTCGGAACAAACCGTATCGAGCGCCGACTGGATGGCCTGATGCGACCCCCCGGGGGCATTGGCTGACGAGGTCACCTGCTGAAGAACCCGAAGATAGGCGTTTTTGCGTTGCTCGGCCTGGAACAGGCCGGCCCGGGCTAGTGCCAGGTCGGCCAGCACGCCCAGCGATTGGAGGATCTGCGCCTCCTCACTCCCGAAGAAAGGGGTGAACGGACTGGCGTATACCACTATCTCCCCGGAGCGAAGGGGCACGGTGAGCGCAGTGCCCTGGCTCGGTTCGCCACCGGCCGTCACCCCGCGGGGGGTACCGGCGGGGCGAGCCCCGGGCGAGACATGCGACCCCACCACGCCTCCGGTGACGTCGCGCAACTCGGCGCCCTCCCCGCCGACCAGCGCGCACATGCTGGGCAGCAGGATGTCCGCGATGCGCTGGGGGTCAAGGGCCTGCATGAGCTCAAGCTCTGCCGCCCGAAGGGCCAGCTCCTCTCGGCGCCGCCACGCAAGGCGGACCAGCCGAGGAGGGGCAAATCCCAGCAGGAACAGCGGTGCGGTGGCCAGAGCAATAAATTGGACGACAAACGCTGCGGGGGTTGCCTGCTGGCCGGACGGGCTCAGGGAAGAAACCAGCAACGCCAGGGCCAAACCGGCCGTCCCGAGACTGAGGGTCCGCATGCGGCGGCGGGCAACCCCGGGTTGGCCTTTTCCTCCTTGCCACAGCCGCACCGCTACCACCGACGACAGCAGAAGCCAGTCGGTCACGAACAACACCAGGAACCCGACGAACACGGGAGGAAGAGCCTCGTTCACAGCGGGGAACCCCGGCAGGGAGAGAGAGGCAACGACCACCGTCCCGGTAAGGACTGCCGCGGAGTTGTTGAGCCAGCGGGGCTGACGGACGAAGGTGGACATGAACCGGAACAGAAAGTAGGGGAACATCGCCAGGATGGTCAGCAACACCTTGCCCGTCCACAGCAGCGACGGATCGTTCAGCTCGTCGGGCAGGAACGACCCCACGGCCACAACCGTCGCCAGGCTCCCCAAGGTTGCAGCAAGCCAGCCGGCTGCGGGACCGGGACGCCTGCGCCAATGCGCTACCGCCAGGATCCCAAGCAGCCCGAAGGCCACGTTTTGAACTGTGGTCAGCGCTTGGAACAACTCGTTCACGAAGTGTCCATTCTTGTTGAGAGCATTCCGGCGGCCGGTGAACGGCTCTTCAGCCACCGATCGAAAGCTCCTGCCGAACGCACTCATCGTGCTCCTCGCGGCAGAGAAAAGCATGGGCCATTTGGCCCTCAGTTTTTGTGCCTTTTGCGGGACCGCTCGGTCGCGCCGGGGTTTGAAATTTCGGTCGCGCCAGGGTTTGAAATAAGGCGGTTATGGTGCCCCCGGCAGGATTTGAACCTGCGGCCTTTCGCTCCGGAGGCGAACGCTCTATCCCCTGAGCTACGAGGGCGGGGATCAGTCCATTGTACTTGCCGCTCTGCCGGGTAGGACAAACGCCCCGGCTATGATCGAAGGACAGTGAACGCCGGCACCCGCCACAAGATCCTCATCACCGACGATGACCCTGTCATCATTGAGCTCCTTCAGGTAAATCTGGAGTTTGAGGGATACGATGTGGTCTCCGCGGGCGACGGCCTCGAGGCGGTGGAGAAGGCCGTCGAGCATCTGCCCGACCTGGTGATCCTGGACATCATGATGCCCCGGATGGACGGGTGGACCGCCCGGGCGGAGCTCCTGAAGGATCCCCGGACGGCGGAGATTCCCGTGATCTTTTTGTCCGCCCGAGCCCAGCAGGCCGACCTTAGAAAGGGATACGAGTCCGGAGTGGCCGCCTACGTCACCAAGCCTTTCGAGCCGGTTGAGCTGCTCGACCTGATCGCCGAGGTCCTGAGCGGCAACCACACCCGTCCCGACGACCCGCCCGGGTTCTGATGATCACCGACCACCTTGCCGGCCTTCTGGAGGCCGGGCTCGACAAGCTGCGTTCCGAGGGGACCCTTCCCGCCGGCGCGCAGGCGGCGGTTGAGCTGACCCGGCCGGCACGGCCCGAGCACGGCGAATTCTCCTCCAACCTTCCCCTGACGCTTGCCAAGGGCGCCGGGATGGCGCCCCGGGCCCTGGCCGAGAAGCTGATCGCCGCCCTGCCGGCATCGGATCTGGTGGACAGGGCCGAGGTTGCGGGGCCCGGCTTCATCAACTTCCACCTGGCCGCAGGTTGGCTGGGCCGCACGATCACTCAGATCGCCGCCCTCCGCTCCGCTTACGGCAGGTCGGCCGCCAAGGGCGAGCGCATCCAGATCGAGTTCGTCTCCGCCAACCCCACCGGCCCCCTGCACGTCGGATCCGGCCGCAACGCCGCCTACGGGGATGCGCTGGCCCGGCTGCTTGCCGCAGCCGGTTACGACGTCTCCACCGAGTACTACGTGAACGATGCCGGCAAGCAGATGGAGCGATTCTCGCAGTCGCTGCACGCCCGCTACCTGCAGGCGCTCGGCCGGGATTCCGAGGTCCCCGAGGACGGCTATCAGGGCAAATACCTTGCCGAGTTGGGGCGGGAGCTGGCCGCCGAGTTCGGCGGCAGCCTGGCCGAGGATCCCGGCCGGATCGGCCGGATCGGGACCGAGCGGATGGTGCAAAGTCACCGCCGGACGCTGGAAAACTTCCGGGTCCACTTCGACAGCTGGCTCTACGAGTCCTCGCTTCACGCGACCGGCAAGGTACAGGCCGGGATAGAGCGGCTGAACGAAGCCGGGCACACCTTCGAGAAGGACGGGGCCCTGTGGTTTCGCTCCAGTGAGCTGGGGGCTGCTCGCGACCAGGTGCTGGTCCGCTCGGACGGGCAGGCCACCACCTACCTGGCGGCCGACGTCGCCTACCTGATCGACAAAGTCTCCCGGGGGTTCGACCGGATCATGTACGTGTGGGGCGCCGACCATCACGGCCAGGTTGCCGGCCTGCAGGCAGTTGCCGGAGCTCTCGGTCTCACCCAGCCGGTGGAGATAATGCTCCAGCAGCTGGTGAACTTCATCTCGGGCGGCGAGGCGGCGAAGATGAGCAAGCGTGCGGGAACCATCGTCACCATCGACGAGCTGATCAACGAGGTGGGGGTCGACGCCGCCCGGTTCACGCTGGTCAGCCGCAGCATCGACGCAACCATAGACTTCGACCTGGACCTGGTGAAATCGGAGTCGCAGGACAATCCCGTCTACTACGTCCAGTACCAGCACGCCCGCACCTGCTCAATCCTTCGCAATGCCCGGCAGCAGGGTGTTGTCCAGGCGGCGGCGGAAGATGCCGACTTCAGCCTGTTGACCCACGAGGCGGAGTCGACGCTGATCCGCAAGCTGGCCGAGTTCCCGGACCTCGTCGAGGATTCCGCCCGCCTTCGGGCGCCCCACCGCCTTACGCATTACGCGCAGGCCCTCGCCTCGTTGTTCAGTGGGTTCTACCGGGACTGCCGGGTGCTGAGCGACGACGCAGAGCTCAGCCGGGCCCGCCTGTGGCTGGTGGAGGGGACCCGGCAGGTGCTGGCCAACGCGCTGGACCTGCTCGGAGTCGACGCCCCGGAGAGCATGTGAGCGCCGTCGAAGAACTGCGAGCGGCGCTTCCCAACACCGCAGACATCAACAAGCAGGGACATCTGGAGATCGGCGGATGCGACACCGTTCAGCTGGCGGAGCGTTTCGGAACCCCTCTGCTGGTGTTCTGCGAGCGGACCTTCGTCGACCGTGCCGGCTCGGTTCTGGCCTCGTTTGAGGGAGCCACCATCTACTACGCCGCCAAGGCGTTCCTCAGCAAGGCCATTTGCCGGCTGGCCGGCCAGCACGGCCTTCACCTCGACGTG
>DATLGP010000029.1:0-1534 GCA_035540395.1 Actinomycetota bacterium | reverse complement strand
CCCCTCGGGATGGTTGCGGTGCTGGTTGCCGGGCTGTACGTCTACTGGCTGATCCGCAAGGGCTTATGAGGTTTCGAATGGGTTGGCCGCGCTTTTCGCGATCAGAAACCTCGTTCTCGGGTTAAACCGGAAGGGACGTAGTCTCCTCGGCCAGTTCCACTGAGGCACCCAGCCCTTGCAGCTTGCCCGCAAAATCCTCGTATCCCCGCTCGACGTGATGAAAATCGTGCACCTCGGTCTGGCCCTCAGCACCCAGGCCGGCAACCACCAGCGCCGCTCCGGCCCGCAGATCGGAACCCTTGACCGGAGCGCCCTGCAGCCTTCGGACTCCCCGGATCACCGCATGATGTCCTTCCGTACGGATGTCGGCACCCATCCTTATCAGTTCCTGGGCGTGGGCAAAACGGTTCTCGAAAACGTTTTCTGTGACGATGCTGGTGCCTTCGGCGGTGGTCAGGTACGCCATCATCTGGGGCTGCAGGTCGGTGGGGAAGCCCGGATAGGGCAAGGTGGCAAAGTCCACCGAGCGTGCGCGATGGTCGGCGGTCACCCTGATGCCTCCGTCGGTAGGAGCCCATTCGGCCCCCGCCAGCTCGAGCTTTTCCAGGAAGATCTCCATTGTCTCCGGCTGCGCCCCCACCAGCTCCGCTTCTCCTCCGGTGGTCAGCACGGCCAGGGCAAAGGTCCCCGCTTCTATGGGGTCGGCCGAGACCCGGTAGGAGGTTGAGTGCATTTGCCGAACTCCGGTGATCTCGATGGTGGAGGTTCCCGCTCCCCAGACCTGGGCGCCCATGGCATTGAGGAAGCTGGCCAGGTCTACGATGTCCGGCTCCCGGGCTGCGTTCTCGATTACGGTCACCCCCTCAGCTCGCACCGCGGCGGTCATGAGGTTCTCGGTGGCGCCCCGGCTGGGGAACTCGAGCAGCACCCGCTTGCCGACCAGGCGGTCTGCGATGCCCTCCAGGTACCCGTGGTCGAAGGTGAACCTCACTCCCAGCTGGGCCAGGCCCGACTCGTGCATGTCGATGGTGCGGCTGCCTATATTGCATCCGCCCGGCATGGCCACTCGGGCATGGCCGGCCCGTGCCAGCAGCGGCCCTAGCACATTGATCGATGCCCGCATCCGGCGAACCAGGTCGTAGGGAGCGACGGTGCTGATCTCGCCCGAGGTGTCGATCGTCAGGACGTCGCCGTCGAACCCCACCCTCGCCCCGAGGCGCTGGAGCACCTCGATCATCGTGAGGACATCGCTGATGCGCGGGACGTTCGTAAGGGTGGTCTCGCCGTGACCGAGCAGGGACGAGGCCATCAGCTTCAGCGCCGAGTTCTTGGCGCCGGAGATCTGAACCCGCCCCCGAAGGCGGCAGCCGCCGTCGATTTTCAGGTAGTTCAAGATCCCAGCCCCGTCTCCGAAGTCAGGCCGGCTCTCCCGATTCCGGCTCGGCCAGGATGATGACCTTGTTCTCCTTGACGGTCAAGAACCCGCCCTCGATCTGAAACTTGTGGTCCTTACCGCTCGACACGATCTTCACCT